>CBFGRG010000060.1:0-10976 GCA_965651105.1 uncultured bacterium
TGACCGCGAGCGCGGGATGCGCCATTTGGCTCGCGAGCGCGGTCAGGACCTCCCCTGCGAATGGACACGGCGGAGCAGGAGCTACCGCGTCCAGCGGCGGGCGGTCCGCTCTTCCTCGAACGCTTGTCGTTCGGGCTCGATCTCGCTGCGCAGCGCGGAGACGAAGGCACGCTGCAGGTTTTCCACCGTCGGCATCTGCTGCGCGGCACGATTGAGCGACGTGGTGAGCTGCTCCAGCCGCTGGGCGAGTCGAGTGAAGTCCTCTTTCGCCTCGCGATTCCGCTGGGCGGTGGACATGCCGGCCGCACCGAGTTCCTTGGTTGCCCGGGTGATTTCCTGGGCGATGCCCGCCTGCTGCTCCAGCATGCCGCTCAGTGCCCGGGCCTGCCCCGCGGTGCGGTTGGCGAGATCGCCGAACCCAGCCCGAATCTCGCCGATGTCCGTGGCAAGCGCGTTGAGCGACTCGACGATGCGCTCGTTCTGGCGGGTCGTGGCGATCAACGCGCCGGAGACGTCCTGCGTCGAGCTGGTGTCTCGCGCCATCGCGTCGGTCAGCTCCTTGCTGGTGTCGGCAAGGCGCTGAGCCAGGTCGCCAATGCCTCGCAGCGCCTGGTTGCTTGCCTCGGCGATGCGGTTGGCGTTCTCGGCTCCGTTCATCGCGGCGTCGGCCGATTCCGAGATCGCGGCGGCGGCCTCGGCGAGGCGGTGCGTGACGGCCTGATCGCTCTGGATCGCCGATGATGTCATTTGTTCGAGGTTTTGCAGCGTCGACAGCAGGGTCTGCTGGTGCCGTCCAGTGGCGGCGACGTCCTGACCCAGGCGCTCGACCGAGTCGTCGAGCGAGCGGCTCAGTTGCCGCAGCTCGGCGAGGGTGCGGTTGGATTGCTCGGCACCGGCGCGCATGCTGCGTGCGAAGAGCGCGAAATCCTGGAACTCCTCGTGGCGCTGGTTGGCGATATCGTGGATGCGGCGACGCTCGTCGTCGATCAGGCTGACAAGCTCGCGACTGTTCTGGTCGAACCGGTCGGTGAGCGCCGCGACGTTGCGGGCGAGCTGCGACGGCTGCGCGGCGCGGTCACGAGCGAGCAGCACGCCGGCTTCGGCGAGGATGTTGTCGAAGGTGGCATAGAAGTCCGCGGCGACGTTTGCGACCGCGTCCTCCTGGTCCTCGCGTCGACCGTGGGCGTATATTGTCAGCACAATGATCACGAAGATCACCGCGGCGTCGATCAGCGCCACCTGCGAGAAGGTCGGGTAGCGCCAGCTATCCTGGCCGAACCCCTGTTGCCACAGGAGGAGGAACGGCTGCCCGGCCGCATCGGGGTTGTTGGTGATGTACTCGGCATAATTGCGGGCCGCTTCGGCCAGTGCGTACCAGGTCAGGAAGACCGGAACCAGCACCAGCGCGTTGCGGGCCTTGTCGGCGAGCTCGATCAGCTTGACACGCTGCTCGCCGACCTTGCGGAGCGCGTACTCGTGCGACAACCGCTGCGTGTTGAACGCCTGCGGCAGATCGACGGCGTTCCAGCGGGATCGCTCGGCCGGGGTGTTGACCGCGGATGCGAGGTCTCGAAGCCGGCCGGAAGAGCGGCTGTCGATCTCGCCCAGGGACGTCGCAAGGCCATTGATGTCGCGCGCCAGTGAAGCGTGCTCGCTGGAGAGGCGATGCGACTCCGCATCCTCTGGTTCCGGCTCGACATCAGGGGTTGCGCCATTGCGGTTGGTGGGTTGTACGGCAGTCAGTGTGCCGGTTGCGTCGCTCGACTCGTCGCGCAGGTCACGCGTGAATCGGGATGGGAAAGGCACAGCTCGAGCCCTTTCTGCTTGCGCGGAACACGTCTCCCTCCCCGGATCGTGACACCGTCCACAGTGTATGTACACTTTACCATCTATCATGCGAGTGTGACACGACGGAAGCACTCGCGCTCGTTGCCCCGGAAAGGCCGCGTATGCTGGATATCACTGCATTCACGAACGCGCTGCGCGAGGGGTCGGTTTCGTTCGTCGCTGCACTCGGCGCTCGGCCCTTCCTCGATGACTCCGGCGAACTGGTGTATATCCGCGGTGAGGATGCCCTGATCGTGCCGCTTGGCGCCAGCGGTGACCGTCACCCGCGCTACGCGCTGCGATTGCCGCTCGAGAATGCCGGGGGCGCGGCCTGGCCGGGGCGCTATGCCGATATTGCCACCGCTGCCGGCACGATCTCCGGACACCTGCCGCATAACGTGACGATTCTCGATGTCGAGGAAATTCGCGGCACCGCTGTCGCGTTGCTGTACGACTGGGTGCCGGGCGAGACGCTGACCGCCCGGGTGACCCATGCGCGGGAGCGGCACAACCGCGATCGGCTGCCCGATCTGCTTTGGCCGCTCGCCAACCTCGCCGACGCGCTGCGTACCAGCGCGCTCGTGCATGGCGACATCGCGCCGGGCAACATCATTGTGCGCCCGGACGGCGAAATGACCCTCATTGACCTGGATCGTGCCGGATACCGGGATGCGGACTCGCCGGCGGAGCCACGTCGCCGGGTCGGTTACCGCCTGCCGCGCGGTGGTGGTGCGCCAGAGGAAGAGGATGCCTTCGCGCTGCTGGTGTTGATGACTTCGATCGCGGTGCTCGCCGACGCCAGCGTGCCGATCGACCACGAGCGTGCCGCGGACTGGAATCACCCGACGCTGCTGTTCTCGTCGTGGGACCTGATGGATCCTCAGCGATCGAGGCTCGTGCGTGAAGTGGAACATCAACTCACGCCACTCACGCAATACCTGCTCGATCGACTCATCGCGGCATGCACGGGACGCTCGGACCGGGTGCCGGCATTGCTTCGCGAAGCGACCAGGGAGATTCACCGCTCAGGCACCCGGCCACGCCTGAGCGATGACGATCCTGAGGATGCGAACGAGGCGATCTGGCATCTTTCCGGCCAGATTGAGACACCCGAGCCGGAAAATCTCCGGGATGTCGACTTTGGCTGGCCGGAAGCGCCGGCCCAGCCGTCAACGCCGTCCGGTTCCGGCTGGCCGGAGCTGTCGGACGTGGGGTGGTCGGTGCCTGTGGAATCCGCCGCACCCGGTTGGCCCGAGCTGCCGGAGGAGCACCCGGCGCCGCGAGTTCAGGCCCGACCCGAGCCGCTCAACGAGACCGGTGATCGCGCGATCAAGGCAATCGTGAGCGAGATCCAGGCGGTGACCGCGCCGGTGAAGGCCGGTCCGTCCCGTCGCAAGCAGCGGGCAGAGCGTCGCCGGCAACAGGTCGGCGAGCGGTTGCGGCGCGCGCTCGAGGACAACGACCGGCAGGTCCTGATCGACCTGGCCATGAGTGGTGCGCTGGCCGAGCTCGAGGATTCCGATCGGCAGGATGTGTTGCAGGTGGTTCGCGCGCTCTGGTACGACGTCATCGCCCGCGCGATCGCGACCGACGACGATGAGGTCATCCTGTCCTCGATCGACCGGACCGTCTTCGCCGAGGACGATGATCTCGACCCCGCGTTTCGCGATCGTGTCCGCCTCGCCGGGGAGCGAGTCGCCTGGACCGAGCGGGTGCGGGTCGCGGCGCGTGAGCGCGATGGTCGGGCCAGCGTCGATCTGGTTGCCGACCCGCCGCCCGACGGCATGGAGCGATTACCCGAATCCATGCGGCGGCAGGTGATTCGCCTGGCCGATGAGGAGCGAGCGACCGATGCGGCGCAGGTCGCCATTCGCCAGCGGGACGCCAACGGTCTGGCGCAGGCGCTGGGGACGCTGGTGGTGCTGCGGCCGGTGTGGACGGATCGCGTCGATGCGGGCGATGTGCTTCGGCTGCTGGGCCTGGACCAAATCGAGCAGCGACTGGTGCGCCTGCTCGTCGACGAATCCCTTGCCGCCAGCGATCAGTGGATGGTCGACCTGGTGATCGCGGCGGGACGGATGCCGGAGGTGACCCGGATCGCCCGGCTCACCCCACGCGACGTCGACCGCATCATCCACCGAGATCCAGCTTCGTAGCGGCGATACTTCGCTGCGCTCAGCACAGGCTTTGCCCGCGCATGCTGCGTTCAGAGCAGATGCGTTCGCAGCGGGCAATGTCCCCTTTGGAATCGGCGGGAAGAGGCGACATTGGCGGCTGCCGTGCTGATTCTCATGACGCTGGGTGCACCGCCAAGTCGCCGCTACGCTTGCTATTTCGGTTGCTTCGGCTGCTCCCAGCGGCCTGATTCGGCACTGCGCTCGACAGCGTCGAGCACCGCCTGGTTGCGGAAGCCCGCCTCGAAGTCGGGCTGCGGGTTGGTGCCGCTGCCGATACCGTCCATAAGGTCCTTGATCACGTGCACGAAGGTGTGCTCGTAACCGATGATGTGCCCCGCCGGCCACCACGCTGCGGTGTAGGGGTGCGAGGGCTCGGTGACGTTGATCGTGCGGAACCCCTGCAGACCCTCCTCGTCCTCGACGAAGTAGACCTGGAGCTCGTTCATTCGCTCAAGGTCGAAGACGACCGAGCCGAGCGAGCCGTTGATCTCGAAGGTGTTGCGGTTGCGGCGGCCCGCGGCGAAGCGGGTCGCGTCGAAGGTGCCCATCGCGCCGTTTTCGAACTTCGCGAGGAAGCTCGCGGCATCGTCAACGGTGACCTCGCCGGTCTCCTGCCCCTTCGCGGCGGAAAGGCCGGAGCCGCCGGTGCTTTCCACCTCGAGCGGGCGCTCCTTGATGAAAGTCTCCATGTTGGCGACGACGTCTGTAATGCCGCCGACGAGGTACATCGCGAGGTCGGTGATATGCGCGCCAATATCGCCGAGCGCGCCCGAGCCGGCGAGGTGCTTCTGCAGCCGCCAGACGAGCGGGAACTCGGGATCCATGATCCAGTCCTGCAGGTACTGGCCGCGGAAGTGGCGAATCTCACCGAGCCTGCCGTCGTCGATCAGTCGCTTGACGAGCTGGACCGCCGGCACGCGCCGGTAGTTGAAGTTCACCATGTTGATGGTGCCGGCCTTGCGGGCCGCGTCGAGCATCTCCTGCGCTTCGTCGAGGGTGTTGGCCAGCGGCTTCTCGCAGATCACGTGCTTGCCGGCCTCCAGCGCGGCGATCGCGATCTCCTTGTGGTTGAACCCGGGGCTCGAGACATCGACGAGGCCGATGTCATCGCGGTTGACCAGCGTGTGGTAGTCGGTTTCGTAGCCCTCCCAGCCGAGCTGCTCGGCCGCTTCCTTGACGGCGGCCTCGTTGCGGCCGGAGATGGCGACCATCCTCGGTTTCGGGTCGACATCGAAGAACCGCGCGACCTGGCGGTAGGCGTTGGAGTGAGTCCGACCCATGAATTTGTAGCCGACAAGGCCGACACCGATCTCGGACATGTGGGGTCTCCTTTTGCGGTGTTGCGGGCCGGCACAAGACCGGCCCCTACGCGGTGGGTTTGGCGGGCCGGCAAAGGGCCGACGCTACGGTTGTGGTCGCTGTGCGACCACCGGGCGGGCAACACCGCGACCTCGCCTGTGGCTCGGATCGCGGAGACCCGCCCCTACGCGGGGCACTGCCCCTGCGACATCAGTCGTGCTGGAAGGCGGCGTCGAAGGCGACATCGGAGGGTGTCAGGTCGGTGCGCTTGACGAACTGCACCGCTTCGGTCGCCCCCGCGATCCGGTCCATGCCGGAGTCTTCCCACTCGATCGACAGCGGGCCCTGGTAGCCGATGTCGTTGAGTGCCCGGAACACGCGCTCGAATGGCACTCCCCCGCGCCCCGGCGAGACGAAGTCCCACCCGCGTCGGTAGTCGCCGAAGAAGAGGTGCGAGCCGAGGATGCCGTTGCGGCCGTCCAGCAGCTGGATGGACTCCTTGACGTGGACGTGGTAGATGCGGTCGGCGAACTCGTGCACGAAGGCCGGCGTGTCGATGAACTGCCAGTAGAGGTGGCTGGGATCGAAATTGATGCCGAAGCCCTCGCGGTTGCCGATCGCCTCCAAGGTTCGCTTCGTCGACCACCAGTCGTAGGCGATCTCGGAGGGATGGACCTCCAGCGCGAACTTCACGCCGACCTCGTCGAAGACGTCGATGATCGGGTTCCAGCGCTCGGCGAACTCCTGGTAACCGTCCTCGATCATCTGCGGCGGCACCGGCGGGAACATCGCCAGCACGTGCCAGATCGGCGAGCCGGTGAAGCCGGTGACGACCTTCACACCCAGCTTCGCCGCGGCGCGCGCGGTGTCCATGATCTCCTGCGCGGCGCGCTGCCGGACGCCTTCGGCGTCGCCGTCACCCCAGACGTGCTCGGGCACGATGCCCTGGTGGCGCTGGTCGATCACGGCGTCAGCGACGGCCTGACCGACGAGGTGGTTGCCAATCGCGAAGACTTCCAGGCCGTTCTTCTCGAGGATGTCGCGGCGGTTCTGGACGTAACCGTCGTCGGATAGCGCCTGCTGGACGTCGAAGTGATCGCCCCAGCATGCGATCTCCAGGCCGTCGAAGCCCATCTCCTTCGCCTTCGGGGCAAGCTCCTCGAATGGCATGTCGGCCCACTGGCCGGTGAACAGCGTGACGGGTCGTGCCATGGATTCCTCCTGTGGTTCACGCGGGGCCGGAACACTGGTCGTTCCGCCGCACTTTTGTCGCCTCCGTGGCGAGTGTCCTATTCGGTCGGTGCGGTGTCAACGCTGGCGACGGGAGACCAGGGGCATGGTGGTAGAGTTGCGACAGTGTACGCGGCGAGGATTGCTTCCCCTGAACGGACATGCCATCCCGCCCCACATGCCCGGGGAACAGGGTCGACAGGTCGATGAGCCACACCGCGCCGTCCGGCAGACACCGCACCGTCATCGGCAACCGATACGAGGTCGATCTTGAGCACCCGATCGGCGTGGGTGGCATGGCGACCGTCTACCGGGGTTTCGACCTGCAATCGCGCCGGGCGGTTGCGCTCAAGACCCTTCGCGCCGAGTACCAGCGCGACCCTGGCTCCCGCGCCCGCTTTCGTCGCGAAGCGCGGGCGATGGCGTTCGTCAACCACCCCAACCTGGTCACGATCTACGACCTTCACGAGGAGGCGGACGGCTCGTGGGTGGTGATGGAGTACATCGAGGGGCAGACGCTGAAGGAGCTCGTCCAGGCGGAGGGACCGCTTGCGCCCGAATCGGTGGTGCTGATTCTCCAGCAGCTGGCCAACGCGCTCGCCCACATTCACGAGCGCAACCTTGTCCATCAGGACATCAAGCCGCAGAACATCATGATCACCGATTCGGGCGAGGTGAAGATCATCGACTTCGGGCTCGCACAGCCGCCCGGCGCGCGGATCGAGCAGGGTGGTGGCATGGCGTTCGGCACGGTCGCCTATCTCGCGCCCGAACAGGCGAGGGGCGATGCCGTTGGTTTCGAGACTGATGTTTACTCGCTTGGCTGTGTCGTCTATGAGCTGCTCACCGGGCGACTACCGTTCGAGGTGCCTGACGGGCCCGACCAGAAGCGGTTGCTGATGCATGCCCACCTGGAGGAGCTGGCGGAGGCGCCGTCGACGGTGCGGCCCGAGCTTGAGCTGCCAGCGTGGGTTGACGATGTCGTCGGCTGGGCGCTGGTCAAGGATCCGAACGATCGCATACGGGACGTGCGGACGTTCGCCCGGCTGTTCCGGGCCGGCCTGGAAGGCGAGACGCTCAACGGCGCCCAGACTACCTCCGTGCTCGATCATGACGCCACACCGGCGCACGAGACAGGGCGCCGACGGATTGCGTTTCATCGCCGTCGTCGATCCCGGCCGGAGGAGGTGGATGAGGAGTCCCTCGATCACATTCCCGAGTTGCAGGAGGACCGCGCCGGCGCGCTCGAGAGGATGTACCGGCGCGGCGGCCGGTTGGCACGACGATCCCGCAAGATCCGTGGAGGGCTTTGGAGGCTCTTTTTCGTGATGCTCATCGCAACCCTGCTGCTCGGCATCGCGGTGGCCGCCCGGCAGGGCCCTGAGGCGCTGGTCGAGCGATTCCTCAGCATCGCGCCGGGAACCGAGACGACAGTCGTTGTCGACCGGCTCAACCTCCGCGCCGCGCCGGGGATCGATGCCACGTTGATCGGCTCGCTGCCGTCAGGCTCGTCGGTGCGGGTGACGGGCCTCTCCGAGACCGCAGGTGAGTATCGGTTCTGGCCGGTCGAAACCGAGCTGAACGGGGCGGAAACGCAGGGCTGGGTCTGGGATGGCGGACTGCGCGCCAACGCCTGGACCGGTCGCCTGGGTTGGATGCAGGACATCATCGACAACGTCCAGGATGCGCGCGACACGATCGCGAGCGGCTGGGACCGCGCGACGGGGTGGATTCCAGGACTCGTCGCGGCATCGATCCTGACGGACCGCGCCTAACGCCTGCGGCGCCTGGCCGCGCGTGATCCGAGTTACGACAGGCAGTCAAATGGGAATCCAGAAGGAACGCATGCTCGCCGGCGAGCTCTACATCGCGGACGATCCGGAGCTTGCCGCCGACAACCGGCGCGCGATGGTGCTGATGGAGCGCTTCAATTCGACGTCCGCCACGGACGGTGAGACTCGGCGCGCCATCCTGGCCGAGCTGCTCGGGCACTTCGGCGAGGGGTCGGAGATTCGCGCGCCCATGTACTGCGATTACGGCCAGTACATCAAGATCGGCAGCGGCACGTTCATCAACTTCGGCGCGATGCTGATCGATGTCGCGCCGATCACGATCGGCGACGACTGCCAGCTCGGGCCCAATGTGCAGCTCCTGACACCCTTGCATCCGGTCGATCCGGGACCACGCAGGGACAAATGGGAGGCAGCGAAGCCGATCACGCTGGAGGACAACGTCTGGCTCGGCGGCGGAGTGATCGTGCTTCCCGGCGTGACGATTGGGGAGAACACGGTGGTCGGCGCCGGATCGGTGGTGACGAAAAGCCTGCCGGCCAACGTAGTGGCGGTTGGGAGTCCGGCGCGGGTCATCCGCGAAATCTGATTCCCGACCGGCGAAATCACGCGAACGTACCCCGCGAAACGGCATGAGATCGCGCCAATCGACGGCCGCGATCGCTTCACAAAAGTTCAACACCGACTTAGTGTCATGTTGACAATTACTCCCGCATGCCCCCATACTCCCCTCAACGTATTGGGGCGTACGACGCCCGTAGCCGGAGTGGCGACGCTTCGGCGGGAGAGTGCCATTCATGGCCGACCAGATGACCAAGCCCAGCGCGACGATGTGGCCGTCGACTGAAACCGAGTCGCAGCCCGCCGCCAAACGACAGTTCACGACGCTCTGGCTGCAGGATACCCAGCTGGATGCGGCCTCCTGCGTGCCCGAGGAGGGCACCGGGGCCTACGAAACGCTCGCCGCCTATGGCGCGAAGCCCGGCAGGCAGCAGAAGATCCCGACCGACTATTTCAAGATGGACGCCGCTGTTCGCGATGCGCGCATCTTCGCGCTCAAGGAGCAGCTCGGTGATCGCCTGACGATCCTCGGCCACCACTACCAGCGCGACGAGGTGATCCAGTTCGCGGATTTCCAGGGAGATTCCTACAAGCTCTCGCAGGAGGCCGCGCAGCAGACGACCGCCGAGTACACGCTCTTCTGCGGCGTGCACTTCATGGCCGAGAGCGCCGATATCCTCGGTGGGCCCGATCAACGGGTGATCCTGCCCAACATGGAAGCAGGATGCTCGATGGCCGACATGGCCAACGGCCCGGATGTCGAGGCAGCGTGGTCGGCGCTTGAGCGCCTCGGCGTCACCGGCATCGTGCCGATCACCTACATGAATTCGACCGCCGAGATCAAGGCATTCTGCGGCAACAACGGCGGCATCGTCTGCACCTCGTCGAACGCGACGCGCGTCTTCGACTGGGCGTTCGAGCGGGGCGAGCGCATCATGTTCTTCCCGGACGAGCACCTCGGTCGCAACACCGCGATCAAGAAGGGCATCCCGGAGGACGATATGGTCGTCTGGGATCCGTTCCAGCCGCTCGGCGGCAACACCGAGGAGCAGCTTCGCAACGCTCGCATCTTCCTCTGGAAGGGCTACTGCAGCGTCCACGCGCGTTTCTCGGTGGAGCAGATCGAAAAGGCGCGAGCCGATTACCCGGACGTCAACGTGATCGTTCACCCGGAGTGCCGGGCGGAGGTGGTGCAGGCGTCGGATTGTGACGGCTCGACCGAGTTCATCATCAAGGCCATCCGCGAGGCGCCGAGTGGCACGACATGGGCGGTCGGCACGGAGATCAACCTCGTGCGGCGCCTGCAGTCGCAGATGCCGGACAAAACGATCTTCTGCCTCGATCCGGTCATCTGCCCGTGCTCGACGATGTACCGGATTCACCCGGCCTACATCCTCTGGGCACTGGAGCACCTGGTGGAGGGCGAGGTCGTCAACGAGATCGTGGTCGAGCCCGAGGTGCGCGATGCCGCCCTCGTCGCGCTGAACCGGATGCTTGCGGTACCCTAGCTGCACTGACCCGATCCGATGGACCAGGAGGGGCCGATGTTGATCAAGACCGGGCAGCCAGCGCCCGATTTCGAGCTCAAGGATTCAGAAGGCAATCCGTTTCGTCTCTCGGACCTGCGCGGGTTCACGCGCGTCATGTTGATCTTTTACCCAGCGGATATGACCTCCGGCTGAACGGACCAGCTTGTCGCCGTGCGCGACAGCCTGAAGGCGCTTCGGCGTCACCAGATCGAGCCGGTTGGCGTCAACCACGGCTCGGCCGAGAGTCATGAGCAATTCCGCAAGGAGATCGAACTCCCGTTTCCGCTGCTGGTGGACGAGGGCATGCAGGTCGCGAGAGCCTACGGTGCGCTCAAGCCCGATGACTCGGGCATCGCGCGGTCGGTCGTCATCGTCGGCAAGGACGGCAATGTGATCTTCGCCGAGCCGGGAGCGCCAGCCCACGCGCGGATGATCAACGCGATTCGCGACGCAACGGACCTGGATGCGACGTAACACGCCATCCGAATCCGCAAACGGGCCGGCATCGCGCCGGCCCGTTTCTGTTTCTGCAAGGCCATCCCGACGTCTGTCATTTCGGGGGG
>CBFGRG010000061.1:0-10961 GCA_965651105.1 uncultured bacterium
CGATCGCGTCATGGGGGCTCCCTCTGCGTTGTCGAAACCTTCAGGGACCCGTGCCGCCAGCGTAGCACCGCAGCCAACATGGATCGCTGGCCGCGTGCCCTCAACGAGCCATCGAGCACCTGTTGGTATCGCGGCCGGGCCGTGTGAAAATTCGCTCGCGAGGTTCGCTTCCAGGCCGCCGCCAGCACAGGAGGGGCGCTACTCATGAACCGGTCACAAGGGTCCGTAGCTCTGCGTATCGGGCTGGCGCAGGTGCGCAACGTGCCGGACGTCGAGACGCGCCTCGAGACGGTCGACCGGATGCTCGCCGAGGCGGCTTCTCAGGCTGTCGCCATCGTCTGCTTCCCGGAGGCGTACCTCCCCGGTCTGCGCGGTCAGGACTTCCCGGTGGCACCGCCCGACCAGGCCCGCCAGGACGCTGCGCTCGCGCGCATCCAGGCGTCGTGCCACCACCATGGCGTCGCGGCGATCGTCGGGATGGAATGGGAAGCGGATCATGGCCAGCTCAACATCGCGGCGGTGATCGGTCGCGACGGCGAGCTTCAGGGACATCAGGCGAAGAACCAGATCGCGCCCGTCGAGGATCCGTTCTACGTCCCCGAGGGCTGCCGGCGGATGTTCGAGATCGACGGGGTTCCGTTCGGCATCGCGATCTGCCACGAGGGTTGGCGCTACCCCGAAACCGTCCGCTGGGCGGCCGTTCGGGGCGCGAGGGTGGTCTTCCATCCACAAATGTCGGGCACCGATCTCGCCGGCGTGACCCCGAGATACTGGTGCGACCCCGACGCGCCCTACTACGAGAAGGCGATGATCGCGCGGGCGGTCGAAAACGAGATCTTCTTCGCCTCGGTCAACAACGCCGTTCGGCATCAGGAGTCCGCTACCTGCGTCGTCGGACCGGAGGGCGACCTCGTCGCGAGCGCCCCCTACGGCGAGGAGGCGCTGCTGGTCGTCGATCTCGATCTGTCCCGCGCGACCGGGCTCTACGCGCGCCGATTCGCTCCCGACAGGTACGGCGACTTCGCCGGAGATCGCTGATCGCTCACTGCTCGCGGTTGCAAAGCCGAATGATCAGCTGGGCGGGTGTAGCCACCGGAATCAGGTCCCGGCCAGCTCGGCGATGACCGGCGCGAATTGACCCGTGTGCTCGCGGTCGTTGGTGTTGATGACGATGTAGGAGATGCCGAGCTCATCCCGCCGCCGGCGCAGGTCCTCGGCCATCTGCTCGACGGTGCCGATCAGCACGTGCGGCGAAGCCAGCACCTCCTCCGGCGACAGCTCCAGGCTTTCGGAGTACCGCCGTGCCACGGCCTCGCGGTCGTCGGTGACCTCGA
This sequence comes from uncultured bacterium, assembly GCA_965651105.1. Taxonomy (GTDB): domain Bacteria; phylum Chloroflexota; class Chloroflexia; order Thermomicrobiales; family UBA6265; genus JACCVC01. Next base: position 1,335 of record CBFGRG010000061.1, read on the forward strand.
AGGTGTAGACGAGTACGTTGAGCTCCGGATCCCGGTCGCCCGCCGCTTCGCGGACCCACTCCAGCTTCTGCTTCGTGGCATCCAGCGTCAGGTTCTGCCCATCGAGCCCGCCCTGAGGCAGCGCCTTCGCGACGATGCTGACGATATCCGCCTCCCGCGCCGCGAAGGAGAGCACGCGCTTCCCTCCCCCACCGATCGCGAACGGCGGAAACGGCTTCTGGGCCGGCTTCGGCGCCCCTTCCAGACCGGAGATCGTGTAGTGCTCACCCTGGAAGTCGAACGGGCCATCGCCGGCGAGCCCCTTCAGGATCCTGACCGCCTCGAACATGCGTGAGACACGCACGCCTGGCGGGTCGAACGGGATGCCGGCCATGTCGTACTCGTCCTTCAGCCACCCCGCGCCGATGCCCAATTCAAGCCGTCCGTCCGACAGCATGTCGATCGTCGCGGAGTCCTTGTAGAGCACGACGGGGTGGCGGAAATCGTTGCAGAAGACCCAGCTCGCCACGCGCAACGTGTCCGTCGCGTCGGCGGCGGCCATCAGCGCCGGGACGATCCCGAGCCGTTCAGGAAAGTGGTCGGCGATCGTCAGTGTCGAGTAGCCGAGCGACTCGATCCGCCTTGCCGAATCGCGCCAGTCCTGCCCGGACGTCGCCCGCGACTGCGTCACCCCAAAACGAAACGGCTTCGTTGTGCTGCTCATATTTCCCTCCCTGATGCCATGACAATTCGCCGCTTTTTCCATTGTCGCCGCTCAACGGACCGTGGTCTGCCCGGGCGTATCGACACTTCCTCGGCTATATCATCATCCCGCACCGAAGAGATTCGTCCAGAGCAGGCGGGCCGCGAGGCCGCGATTCGGCCGCCACGGCTCGGCGAGCGCATCCATCGTCTTCAACGTCTGGCTGTCATCACCGAAGGCATGCTTCACCGCTCGCAGCAGGGCGACATCGCCGGTCGGCCACGCGTCCGGCGCCCCTACTCCCCACAGCAATGCCGAAATCGCCGTCCACGGCCCAACCTGCGGCAGATCGAGCAGCTCCCGCTCGACCTCGTCGGGGAACGCTCGCGCGCGATCATCATCTGGAAGATCGCCATCCACAGCGATGCGAGCGATCCGCTTCAGGCCGTCGGCGCGGCGGGTGGTCACGCCCGACGAGCGAATCAGCTCGACCGACGCGTCGGCAAGCTGGCCGGGACTCGGCAACGGCGCGAACGTCCGGTCCCCGATCACGATCCCCTCATGAAACAGGAACGCAAGCCGCCGCTGGGTCACCGCTGCCGACGCGACCGAGATGCTCTGCCCGACGATCGAGGTGACCAGCCCGTCGAACAGCGACCCGTCGCCGTAGGACGCCAGCCCAGGAAACCGCTGGGATATGTCGTTCAGGAGCGGGTCCGGCCACGTCTCCACCACCTGCTCAGGATGCAGCGTCCCCGCCACCCACGCGCTGTCCAGCGCCGGGTCGGCGGTCCCCTCGATCACCAGCTCGCCCGGTCCCGGCTGCGACACTCGCCGCCAGATCACCCGCTCGTCTTCACGGCCGCACCAGACCAGCGCGTCGTCGATCCACGCGTGTCGGGCCGAGCGGTCCCCGACCCAGACCGCCGGGCCCACGCTCACATCCAGGCGATAGGCGTCGGGCACGGTCACGATGCGCCTCATCACCGCCTCAGGCATGGGACGATGTCCGGTTCCGGCGGCCGCTGAGACGGGAAGGCAGGGCCGAGACTGCCGCCCATCGCTCCTCCAGCCAGGTCGATGCCCCGGCATTGGCCTGAAGCCACGCCAGCGCCCCCGTGACGGCGAAGAACGACACCGTCGCCCACGCCATGCCCGCCAGCGCGTCAACGAACCAGTGATTGGCCGTGTACAGCACCGCGAACCAGAGCGCGACGTTGTAGAGGATGAACCAGAGTCCCTTCCAGCCGTAGTACCGTACCGCGAACAACATCACCAGCCACGGGAAGCCGGCGTGCAGCGACGGCATCGCCGCCACCGGGTGCGGGCTGGCATTGCCCCAGATCGCGAAGGTGTCGATCGTGCCGAGTCCCTTCGGCTGGATCGCGGCGAGCACCTGGTTTTGCGGAAAGCCGATGCCGCCGATCAGCCCCCAGGTCTGCGCCAGCCACGGCGGCGCCGCCGGGTACAGCAGGAAGAACGCAAACGCGGCGTAGGTCATGAAGCAGAACGCGAGGGTGAAGGTCCAGAACCACCGCTTGTTGGTCAGCCAGAGCATGAACGCGAACACGCATGGCAGGACGAAGTGAATCGAGTACATGATCAACGCGAAGAAGTCCCACCAATGGAGGACGTCGCGGTTGTAGAGCCAGTCCTGCAACAGCAGGATGGGAGAATGCCCGAAGAAGATCACCTCGTCGGCGTGGATCAGGTTTTCGACGCGCACCTGGGGCAACTCGGCACGCGGCACGTCGTAGATGTACCGGCCCTGCATCACGAAATCGCCGGCGATGCCCCGCAGGAACTCATAGCCGAAGATCAGCAACACGAAGGGGATCCAGTCCCGCAGGAAGCTCGCCGCACGGCCCAGCAGCACCGCCGCGACGAGCAGGAAGATGGCCCAGCGGTCCGGCGTGAAGAAGATGCCGCGCCAGAGATAGATGCCGACCGCGACGAGCATGTAGACCCCGAACAGGCCGAAGGCAAGATGCCGGTAGCGAGTCGACTCAGTGGCGCCATCGTCGCTGTTTTCGGCAAATTCCTCGGCGAAGCGGCGGCCGAGCGCGGTGCCGGTCCGGCCTGGGTTGGAAGCTGTGCTGATCACAGGCGATGCTTTGCTCCGATGTGACGCCGGCTCGAGCACGCCTCCGGCGCGCGTCAGGCGGTATTGTACGTGACGGCCGAGACGCGGCCGCGAACCGGGAAGCAGCATGGTCGACACGCGCGCGAACATCGAAATGACCTGGATCCCCGACCTGCGGCAGGCGGCCGGGCCGCTGGCGCGTGCCCTTCCCCACCCCGTGTCGCAGCCGGTGCCGGTGGTACCGTCGTCGCTGCGTCACGACGATGGCGACGTGGCGACGATCCGTGAAGCGCTACGCGAAGGCGGCCTTCGCACTGTCGTCGTGACGCCCCGATCGCCGGCGGCGCTCCTGACCGCACGACGCGGGTCGACATGGCAGGAAGCGACGATCGAAGGGACGCGATGGCGGATCGATAGCCGCCTCGCCGCGCCGTGGGTCGCGATCACAACCATCGACGCCGAGAATCGGACCGGGCCGTTCGCGCTCGACCTGCCAGCCCGCTTCCTCCATCCTGCGGACCGAATCCGCCTTGCCACCCGTCCGGATCGACTTCGGCTCCTGGCCGACATCGCCGCGAACGCGCTCCCGGCAGCCTGTCTCCTGCTGACGCCGGCGGATGCCGGCTGGCTGGTGGCAGCGACACGTGAACCGATTGCGGCCGAGCTGTGGGCCCTGGGCCTGGCAGAGCGATTCCACCCGGCCGACGTCGAGATGCAGGGTCCATGGGAGGAGTCGACGGTGCAACGGGCAACCGAGCTCGGGTTCGGAATCCGCATCCCCGACGACATGCGTATCTCTGTCAATGTACCGGTGAATGCACCCGTGGCACGCGACCTGCTTTTCACCACGGCAGCGCGCCTGGGGCTCTCGTTGAACGCCAACCAGGCGACAGGTTGAAGTGGATTCGCGCAGAGTCGCGAAATTACCGTAGCGAACGTCGCGAATTCACTCTTGTCGGGGAGTGAAAATCCCCTATACTCCGAGTATCCATCGAGTGGAACCTGCCACCCCGGTCAGCGGAGGCACGGCAGCACCCACTCGAAACCGCACATGAGGTGCATTGCATGGAAACCATTCGAGCCATCTGGGAGACCATCGCTCGGCGGCTGGGGTTGATTCAGCCGGAACCCGTCCCCGTGCCGGTTCGCGCACGACGCTAACGACCGACTCCTGGCATCCGTCCAACTCATCGTCTCACCTGCACGAGCCTCCTCGATCGAGGGTGGCTCGTTGTGGTTTTTGGCACATCGCGGTGGAGATCGAGCAACTGGTTGTGCGCCGGATCCGTGTCAGGAGCGTTCCCCCGCACGGCCGGCACAGGGCCGGCACTCCAGCTGGTCGTGACTCCGGCTGATTCCGGGGCCGTCCGCCCCATTCCACTGTTGCGCCCAAAGAGCGAGATAGTACACTGCCCCAAACCATGACATCGCCAACCGGCCGCCGGGCGGAGTGACGCGGCGACGGCCAGTATGGAGGAGAGGCCCGCATGGCGGAAAGAATTGAGGGAGGAACGCCGCTCGTCATTGGCGTTCCACGGGAGCGCGCGGAAGCGGAAAAACGCGTCGCGCTGGTCCCTGATGTGGTCAAACGCCTCGTCGGCGACGGCGTGACGGTTCTCGTCGAGCGCGGCGCCGGTGAGGGGTCATCGTATCCCGACGCGCAATATACGGAGGCGGGCGCCGAGATCGTCGACGACGCCCGTGCGGTCTACGATCGCGCCGACGTGATGCTCAAGGTGCAGGCACCGGCCACCTACGACGACATCGATGAGCTCGACGCGCTGCGCGCCGGGCAGGTGCTCATCGCCTTTCTCGCGCCGCTGACGCGCCACGACCTGATTCGACAGCTGCGCGACAAGGGCGTCGAGGCGTTCAGCATGGACGCCATCCCCCGCACCACCCGCGCCCAGTCGATGGACGCGCTCTCGTCGCAAAGCAACCTTGCCGGCTACAAGTCGGTGATCATGGCGGCCGACGCGCTCGGCAAGATCTTCCCGCTGATGATGACCGCCGCCGGCACCATCACGCCTGCGCGAGTGCTCGTGCTCGGCGCCGGCGTGGCCGGCCTTCAGGCGATCGGCACCGCGAAGCGGCTCGGCGCGGTGGTGTACGGCTACGACGTCCGCGCCGTGGTCAAGGAGCAGGTTGAGAGCCTCGGCGCCCGGTTCGTCGAGCTCGACCTGGGCGAGGACCTCGCCGGAGCCGGCGGTTACGCTCGCCAGGCGACCGAGGACCAGACCCGACGCCAGCAGGCCGAGCTGGCCAAGGAAATCGCGCTGGCCGATGTCGTCATCACCACCGCCCTCATTCCCGGTCGCCCCGCCCCGGTGCTGATCACCGAGGCCGCAGTCGAAGGCATGAGGCCGGGATCGGTGATCGTCGACCTGGCCGGCGAGATGGGTGGCAACTGCGAGCTCTCGCAGTACCCGGACACAATCGTGGTCAACGATGTGACGATCATGGCGCCGGCAAACGTGCCGAGCCTGGTGCCGGTGCACGCCTCGCAGGTGCTGGCGCGCAATATCCAGAGCTTCCTGGGGCTGATCGTCAACAACGGGCAGCTCAACGTCAACTTCGACGACGACATCGTCGCCGGAACCGCGATCGTCCACGATGGCGAGGTCATCCACGAGCTCACCCGCAAGCTCATGGGCGAGCCGCCCCTCGGCGGCACCGAGGAAGCAGCGCCAGCCCCCGCTTCCGCGCCCGCGGCGGCAACTCCGCCCGAGGCCGCCGGCCCTGCCGGCACGCCTGAGCCGACAGCACCGACCACACCACCAGAACCCCCACCCGCTCCGCCCGATTGGGAGGCCGCCGCGACCACGGACGGCGACGATCCGACCAGTGACTCGGTCGAGGACGTCGCCGGAGCCTCGCCCAGCGAGATCGAGGATGCCCTGGACGACGCCGCGCGCGGAACAACCGACCCCGACGAGGTGTTCGACGACATCGACGGCACCATTGGCAACAACGACGGCGATACGCGCCGGGACACCGGAGGCCAGTCATGAGCGACGCCTTCCTGATGGGCACCTACGTCTTCCTGCTCGCCCTCTTTCTCGGGGTGGTGCTGATCGGCCGGGTGCCTTCGACGCTGCACACGCCGCTGATGTCGGCAACCAACGCGATCAGCGGCATCGTCATTCTCGGAGGCATGACGCTGATGGGTCAGGTCGACAACGCCGCGCTGATGGTCGTCGGCTTCATCGCCGTTGCCATGGGCGCCGCCAACGTCGTCGGAGGCTTCGCAGTCACTGACCGCATGCTCGCGATGTTCAAGCAGCGGCCGGACCGTGGCACCACCGGGGAGACGGGGTCGTAACATGTTCGAAGATGGACGACAGGCATTTATCGATATCTGCTACCTGATCTCGGCCTTCCTGCTGATCCTTTCGATCCGGCAGCTGAGCTCGGCCCGCACCGCCCGCACCGGCAACATGCTGGCGATGGCGGGCATGGGTCTGGCGATCTTCGCGACCTTCTTCGTCGAAGGCGTGCTGGACGCGATCGTCTGGATCGTGCTGGCGATCATTGTCGGCGGCGGGGCCGGCTATTTCGCGGCGAAGCGCGTCCAGATGACGCAGATGCCGCAGATGGTCGCGATCTTCAACGGTCTCGGCGGTGGCACGGCGGCGCTGGTCTCGGTCGGCGAGTTTCTCAACCGCGACTCGGTCGGCACAGGCGAGGAAATTTCGATCATCCTCGGCACGCTGATCGGCGCGCTCACCCTCACCGGATCGCTCGTCGCGTTCGCCAAGCTGCAGGGCCTCATTTCCGGCCGACCGATCGTTTACGCCAACCAGCAGCTCTACAATGCCGCGGTGTTCGTGGTGATGCTCGCCATCGGCGTGGCGATCCTCCTGCTCGGTGAGGGCACGACCGACAAGAGCCTGCTGGTTGTGCTCTTCCTGCTCTCGCTGGTGATCGGCGTGACGCTGGTGCTGCCGATCGGCGGGGCCGACATGCCGGTCGTGATCGCGATCCTGAACGCGGCATCCGGTGTCGGCGGCGTGCTGACCGGCTTCACGCTCGATAACCAGGCGTTGATCGTGGCCGGCTCGCTGGTCGGCGCATCGGGCGTCTTCCTCAGCGTGCTGATGGCCCGGGCGATGAACCGCTCGCTCACCAACATCGTGTTCGGGGCGTTCGGGCAGGTGCAGGCCGGTGGCGGCGGCGCAGGTGCCACCGGCGAAGCGTTGCCGATCAAGTCGACCACCGCCGAGGATGCGGCCGTGATGCTCGCCTACGCCAGCAACGTCATCATCGTGCCGGGCTACGGTCTCGCAGTCGCCCAGGCGCAACACGCCGCCCGCGAACTCGCCGAAGCGCTGGAGGAACGTGGCGTCCGCGTCCGCTACGCCATCCACCCGGTGGCCGGACGCATGCCGGGGCACATGAACGTGCTTCTGGCCGAAGCGAACGTGCCGTACGAGGACCTCTTCGAGATGGACCGCATCAATGAGGACTTCAAGAACACCGACGTGGTGCTGGTGGTCGGCGCGAACGACGTCGTCAACCCGGCTGCGGCCGACGATCCGAACAGCCCGATCTACGGCATGCCGGTGCTCAAGGCGAACGAGGCGCGAAACATCGTCGTGTTGAAGCGCAGCATGGACCCGGGCTTCGCCGGCATCGAGAACATGCTGTTCCACGATCCGAAGACGTCGATGCTGTTCGGCGACGCGAGGACCTCGCTCAGCGACCTCGTCGGCGCCGTCAAGGACGTGTAGCTCTGTGACGGTGGGCCCGGGTCTCCGTGCCCGGGCTCGTCGCCGGCGCGCGGTGACCGACAACGTAGCGGCGACCTGGCCGCGCCCGACGTCCGCAGCGCCACGGCTCGAAGTGGTCAATGTTGCCTGACATTCTCGGTTTTGCGGGTGCGATGGCGACATTGGCGGCTTCGACGTTGAGCCAGCTCACACAGGATGGGCCGCCAGGTCGCCGCTATGGTTGACGGAAAGGGCGTCGTCCCGGAATCCGCCGGGCACAGGAGTTGCGTTCCTCCTGCAATTGACGTTCGTGTCACGACCACGGAGGTATCGCCCATGACCAGCCACGATTCCGAGGAGTTTGGCGGAGAGCTCTACCACGACATCATTGCCCGCATCGAGCGCAGCTGGGGCATCTGGCGTGACGCGCTCAAGCGCGTCGACACCAACGCCTCGAAAGGCGATCTCGCACGCGAGTTGATGGACGACACGGCGCGCGGCGACGAAGCCGCGGTAGAGGATATTCGCGGCCTGCTCGAAGACAGCACCTACCAGACGATCGCCGCACCGGACGACATCACCCCATCCGAGACGCTCGACGAAGCTCGCCGGACCATGGACAAGCACCACGAACGACTGCTGGGCGCGGTCGAAGCGGCATCGCAGGCGTCGAACGACGTGCTTGCCGCCGTCCGCGAGGCGATCGCCAGCCGCACCTGGCAGAACTACGAGGATCTCGCCGACCGCCTGAACAGCGCGAGCGGAGACGGCGATTCCTGATGCACGTGCGGCGCGCCCTTGCTGTCCTCGGGCTCTGCGCCGCATTGTTCCTGTCCGCGGCCTGCAGCCCGCTTGCACCGTTCCGTGAGGCCGCCGACACCGCCGGCACATGCGACCCGGCGCCGCCCCCCGAAAACGACGTCGACGGCGTCTATGTCCTTCCCGACGACGGCCGCGCACCGGTGCTCGACGAGATCGATCGCGCCCGCTGCTGGATCGATGTCACCACCTACCTCATCAGTGACGACGCCACCATCGACGCACTCGTCCGTGCCGAGCGCCGCGGCGTGCGTGTGCGCCTGATTCACGAGGAAGCGCCCTTCGGCGGCGGAACCGGACTCGTCGAGACCGCCGAAGGCCTCGTCGACGCGGGGATCGAGGTTCGCACCGGTCCGAGTGAGTTTCGCTTCATCCACGCCAAATATCTCGTGATCGACCAACGGGTGGCGATCGTCACCAACCAGAACCTCACCTACTCGGCTTACGAATCCAACCGCGAGGTTGGCGTCATCACGACGAACCCGGGAGATGTCGCGACGTTGGCGGCCATATTCGAGGCGGACTGGACCGAGACCGCCCCGCCAGTCGCCGCTGGGCGGCTCATCGTCAGCCCGCAAAATGCGCGGAGTCGAATGCTGGAGCTGATCAGCAACGCGGAACACGCGATCGACCTGTACGCCGAGGTGATCCGGGACGACGAGATCATCGATGCGCTCTCGACCGCCGCGCAGCGCGGCGTGCGCGTGCGGATCATCGTCAATGCCCCTGACGACGATCTGGACACGACAGTCGGCGACGTGCTGGTGTCGAACGGCGTGAACCTCCGGGTGACAGGACGCATCTACATCCATGCCAAGGCGATGGTGCTGGATGAAACGGCCACGGTGATCGGATCGACCAACCCAACGGCGACCTCGCTCGACCGCAACCGCGAGGTGTCGCTGCTGGTCGAGGATCCGATCGCCGTTGCGCGGGTCGGCGCGGTGTTCGAGCGCGACTGGATCGACAGCGCCCCCTGGCACGGCAGCGCGACGGGCGGCCAGATCGAATATTGGCCAATCGCGGGGGTTGCACTTGACATGCACATGGTGTACGGTTATGGTGTACGTACAGTCCCGAGGGATTGTCGCAGATCACCGGCCAGCAGCATCAGGCGCCCGAGCTGCGGGGCGACGGCGCCACTCGATACGGCACCGGCCGGGGGTGATGACGAAACGGTTCACGTTGCGGGGCGTTGGACCGGCAAGCATCAGCCAGATCGGACAATCCTGCCGGGACTGTCGTCGTTTCGGCTTCCTCCCCCAACCAACAATTCAATGTCGCCACTTGACATCACCCGGTCTCTCGCTGGCACCGGCGACACATGAACACGC
>CBFGRG010000062.1:0-10935 GCA_965651105.1 uncultured bacterium
CCTGGCAGCTGGAAGCCGCAGGGGACGCCTGCACCGCGCTCGCCACCGGGGTGGGAAACACCGCCGGCGCGGACATAACGCCGACCGTCGAGCATGGGCATGGGGCCGCGCCGCGGCCACCGGGACGCGCTTGCCGTCACGGCGGCCCTACACGTCGTCAGCGGTGATCCCCCCGCGGAACCGATCCGCCAGCAGCTGCCCGACGCGGTAGAGCGTGGCCGCCGTCGTCTCGGTGTCCAGCTCCTCGTGCACGAAGGCAATGCCCTCCGCCGTCAGCCATTCCCGGAACGCCGCCAGCTGCGCCTTCCGCGACGCCGATGCCCCCGCCGTCGAGACGAGTATCAGCTCCGCATCGATCACCCCCGCGAACGTTTCCGGCGAGCGCAAAGCGTACCGGTCGGCATTCGTCAGGGGCAACCCATACTGGCGCGTCACCCAGGTCCGCCACGGTTGATCGGCCTGATCCAGCTCGACCACCCAATCGGTGATCGGGTCGATCGCCACCACCGTCCGGAACACGCCCGGCCGGGCACCAGCCGCGACCATCGCCAGCGTGCCGCCGTACCCGTTGCCCACGAGCGCCAGCTTGGTGTCGATCACGCTCTCGCGCTCGCCAAGCGCCATGCCGGCGGCCGCCAGGTCGGTCGACTCCAGCTCATCGTCGGCAAAATCGGCGAGGTCGTCCTCGACCGCCGTGCCGAAGCCGCTCGCCCCGTGGAGGACCGGCGTCAGCACCGAGAAGCCGCTGCTCGCCAGCGCCTGCTCTTCGCGCTGGAACTCCGCCAGCCGCGCCCGCAACGGACCGTCAGGCACGTAGACCGCGCCCGGCACCGGTCCGGAGAGCCCATCGGTCTGGTAGAGCAGTCCCGAGAAGGTCTCGTCCGGCCCGATATCGAATTCGATCGGCACCGGATGGCGCAAATCCACCCCCGGCGAGGCCGGAGCGACCGGCAGCGGCACGACCTCGCGCTCCGCCTCGGCCTCGGTCGCCTGCACCAGCAGCCCTAGCGGCTTCTGGGGCGCGGCGAACCCGTAGGCAACCCGCTTCGGCGCGACCCAGACCGGCGTCGTCACCACGCCCTCACCCGGGTCCAGCGCGACGCTGTTGGAGCCGTGCAGGCCGCGCTCGACCAGCGCCGTCGAGAAACCCTCGCTGCGGATATAGACCAGGCGCGCCTCGTCCGGCGCGAAGCGGTGACCCCACTTGTCGCCAGCCTCACGCGTGACCATCCAGCCGGCCTTGTTGTCGGCGTTGATCACCGAGATGCCCAGCCAGTCGCCATCGCGCGTGACGAACCCGACCAGGTTGCGCCCCGGCACCCAATCGAGCGAGTGGCGGACGTTCGCCTCCTTCTCGGCGGTGAGATTCTTCACCTCGCCGGTGCTCGGCTCGAAGGTGCAGATGTCGGCGTAGCGCCGATCGTCACCGTGCTGCTGCGTCCATGCGATGAACCGGCCATCGCGCGACCAGATCGGCTCGCGACAGGCCAGCACCCCGGCCGTGATCGGCTCGACAATGGGCGGCACGTCGGTCAGCCCCGGCTGGGCGATCCCAACCTGGTCGACGCCGTCGCGCGTGACGACGACGAGCATCAGCGCGCCGTCGGGCGACCAGCGAGGCGAGCGCATCGGGTCGGCCCGATCGACCAGCAGGTCGGCCGAGGCGACCTTGGGCGCGGGAGCGGGTTTCGGTGCGGCAGCGGCCTGCGCTCCGCCCTGACCGGCGCGCCCGACCGTCGTCTCCGCCTCGCCGGCGTCGGTTTCGGCGCTGACCGGCTCGGCTGCTGCGTCCTCATCGGTGCCATCCGCCCCTGCAGTCACGTCCGACGCCTCGGTGACCTCCTCGACCGCGGGCTCCGGCGCCTCGGAGATGTCCAGCGCCACGAGCCAAATCGCCGACCGATCCCCATCCGGGTGCAACCCGGTCACCGCGATCGACGCGCCATCTGGCGACCACTGCGGACCGCGCACCTGCCGGCCGGTGTCGGGGTCGACATCGTCGATCGGCTGGAAAGGCAGGTCGAGACGCACCGCCTCACCGCCAGCGGTGGGCGCGAGCCACAACTCGCGCGATCCGTCCTCGGCGGGATAGAGGTAAGCCAGCCAGCGGCCGTCAGGCGAGGCCTCGGGCTGTCCTGGCTCGCGAGCGGCGGCGGCGAAGATCGCGGGAATCTCGGCCGGGGTCTCCGGCATCGATTCGGTCGCGTCGACCGTCTCGGCGGCGTCGGTCGTGGTCGTGGGAACGTCCGGCTCCGGCGTCTCCTCGGGGGTGGCCGTCTCGAGATCGTCGTTGGTGGCGGTCGCGGCCCGGCTGGTATTGGTCTCCGTCATGTGACGCCTGTTCTCCTTGTCGCGCGTTGTCGCACGCGGGGTGACACCGCTGCGGTGGATGCATTGAAGATGCGGCGGGTTGCGTCTGCTCGCGCCCGAGCTTGCCCAGGGCGAAGCGTTTCGGTGCATCGGGTCCCGCGTGCCATGCACCGCCAATGGTATCCGGCAGCCCGAATCAACGCCAACCATGCAGGTAACCCCGTTTCGCGGAGACGCGACCGGCAATGGCGTCCCCGACGCCTGACGGGCCAGGTTCGCGACTATAGGGGGCAAATTCGCGATCGTCGGGGGAGGTTGTGACTTCGCCGCAGGCGTTGAACTACCCGAACGGCGTGATGAAGACGCTGCAGATGATGTGCAGCCCCGTCGCGGAGAGCGTCCCATCGAATTCACCGCCGATTGAGACCTGCTCGGTCGGCTGCGGCATGTGGCTCGGCCCGCAGAAAACGTCGTCGAAGGCGAAGTTCGGCGCCGCGTACTGTATCGTCCAGCTCCCCTCGGGAGCTCCGGTCCAGACCGCCGATCCACTGGCAGCATCGGTGGTTTGCGTCTCCGCGCCGCCATCGTGCGCCAACACGATCTCCATGCCGCCGGACGGCGCGCACGCCTCGAGCAGCTCGTCAAAGCCAAGCGTGATACTGGTTCCCTCCGGGCAGGTGTACGACGTCACCGTGAACTGGTTGCTGTCATCGGCAACCGCCGGATCGCCGGGAGCGGGGATGTTGAACACGAGGCACTCGAGCACGCGGTCGGCGCGGTAATCCCACTCGAAAGACGTGCCATCGGCGAGCGGCACCGGCTGGGCCTCCCCGCTTCCCGCTTCGGCATCGGAGCAGAACACCACCGGCACGCCATACCCATCGGGCGCCTGCACCGTCACCCGGATCGGCCCGGACGGGATCTCGTCCAGCTCGGCATGCTGGACGACCCCGGCGTCGTCGATCGAGGCGAGCGTGCCGCTGCCGCCGAAGGCGTGCTGGACGCTGACCATGACCTGCTCGCTCGCCGGCTCCTGGCAGGCCTCCACGAGCTCCTCGACGTCAGCGTCGGAGCTGGCGTCGGCCGGGCAGCTGGACACCGTGAGGCGCACGACACCCGCGCCGCTCACCGGCGTCGCGGCGTCCGCCGGAGGGAAGTTGAAGAACGCGCAGGTGATCGCCGCGCCGGGCGCGATGTCGAGAATGGTCGCCTCGTTCCACGAAGCGGGCTCGCCGAACGCGGCCGTTTCGGGGGTCCCCGGCGCGCAGAAGACGATGGTCTGGGCGTATCCCTCGGGTATCTCCTGCTTGATCACCGCCTGGCCGGGCTCCACCTCGTCGAACGAGAGATCGGCCATGCCGTCCCGGTCAACGGTGGTCATCGCGGCCGAGTTCCAGTCACCTTCCAGGTCGCTCAGCGATACCGCCACGTCGGGACGCCCCAGCGGCTGCCCCTGGCAGGCCTCGACCAGCGCGGCCGCGTCGGCGACCGGCTCGACGCCCGGCGGGCACATCCGCGAGATCACCTGCACGCTGCCGATGTCGGGGACGGGCGTGGCCGCGGCGGCGCCGGTCAGGAACCAGGTACAGCGGGAGTCGACGCCCGGCTCGACCATGACCTCGAGCGATTCGCCGTCGGTGAAATCGGCAGCAGCCGGCTGACCCAGCGCATCGCACCGCCCCGAAACCGCCTCGCCGTCCTCCGTCTCGAGCTGGATGGTGTAGGTGCCGGGTTCGAGCTGCTCGATCGCGCCCGCGGCAGGCTCGAGGGTGCCCACGGTCCATGTGAAGCTCGCGCCGGCGTTGGTCAGCGTGAATGTCGAGCCCTCAGTGGCATTCGTGCAATCTCGCATCGAGCCAGTCGCGGGATCGAAGCCGTCGGGACAGCTCCAGACCACCAGCGTCACCTCGCCGCCTTCAGCAGGGGGCGTCGACGCTTGCTGTGCTCCGGCCGGTGGTGCCATCGGGACTGCGCTCAGCAGCGCCACCACCAGCAGCAGCACAACCGTCAGTCGCACAGTACGGCGTTCCGTCGGCATGGTCGCGGAAACGGATCGGGGCACGCTCACCATCGGTCGCATCCTTCCTCTATTTGCCAGCGCAGTCGACGGGCCGCCTTGCCGCCAGGAGCGCGGTCGAACAGCTTCGGCGCCTCGGTCGGCACGTTCGGGCTGATCGGTGTTACGGGATCACGTTGCGTCCACCCTGCCACCCGGAATGGCGCCGCCCTATCCGCCAAAACACGTAGAAGCGCCGCAAAATGGCCCGCTCCAGCCAGTTTTCATGTCCACAGGCAGGAAATGCAGCCGACTCGCCTCACCAGGCGAGCTCGCAACGGGCACCACCACTTGCGGAACTATCAAAAGGATGGATTGCCTGTCGCGACGATCTCCTGGGGAATATCCCGAGGCTTACCGGCCGGCGTCTCTCGCGACGGTTGCCCGGGCAGCCGCCAACGCTTCCTCGGTCGAGGCGATCAACCCAGCCTTCCCACCGGCCCGCCGGATCGCCAGCGCCTCCTCCAGCAGCGGCACCGCTTCCCCAGCCCGGCCCGCGTTCCACAGCGCCTTGCCGAGATGCTGCAACGCAAAATCGACCAGGTAGCGGTCGGGATCGTCCCGCGCATCCTGCAGCGCATCGCCCAGCAGATGAATCGCGAGGTCCAGCGCCCCCGCCGATCGTGCCAGCTCACCCCGCCGGATCGCATTGGCCCGCACCAGCCGCGCATCGCCCAGCTCCCGGGCGATCCTCGCCGCCTCGTCGACCAGTGACACGGCTTCCGTCTCCCGCCCCAGCAATCGCAACGCCTCGGCACAGTAGCCGAGCATCCGCGCCATCACCCGCCGGTCCCCGGCCGCCCGCGCCTCACCCAGCGCTCGCTCAGCCTCGGCAAGCGCTGCCCGCACCGCGTCAGCGTCCGCCGCGCGACCGCGGAGCCGCTCGTCGTTGATCGTCAGGGCCTGAAGATCGGGCAGCGTCATTCCTGCCATCCCTCCGGATTCAGGTGCCCCGTCGCCACCACCCGCGCCTCACCGCCAAGCCAGACATCGGTCACCCGGCCGTCGTGGTTCTCCCACCGCACCTCCAGCGGCCGCCCGCTGCTCGTGATCACCGTCACCGGCGGCCCCGACACCAGTCCCTCGGCGGTTGCGACCACCGCGCTTGCGACCGCTCCCGTACCGCAGGCCAGCGTCTCCGCCTCGACGCCTCGCTCGTAGGTCCGCATCCGGATCGTCCGCTCATCGATCCGGTGAATGACGTTGACATTCGTCCCCGCCGGGGCGAAGGCGTCATGCAATCGGACCGCCCGGCCGATCCGGGCGAAGGCCCCGGCATCGGCGAACGCATCGGCGTCGTCGACGATCGCGACCGCGTGCGGCACCCCCATGTTCAGCGCCCGGAAATCGAGCGTGACCCCCTCGATCTCAACCACCTCGCGCCGGATCGGGCCGGGATCGGAAACGCCGATGCGCACCGCGGGCCGGTGCGGGTTATCGACCACGGCGTTGACGATGCCGTCCGGCGTGAGGAAGCGGGCAGGGGACTCGGCGATGCCGTGGAGCACGGCGTAGCGAGCCCCGCACATCGCGCCGTTGCCGCACATCTCGCCCTCGGAGCCGTCGGCGTTGATGTAGCGCCATCGAAAGTCGACCTTCTCTCCCTCACCGGCGTTCTCGATCAGCACGACCCCATCGGCGCCGATCGCGAGCCCCCGCCGGCAGACGGCCCGCGCGAACTCGGCCACCTCGCCAGAATCGAAGAGGGGAGCGCGGTGGTCGATCACGACGAAGTCGTTGCCGGAGCCGGTCATCTTCGTGAAGGGAATCTCGGCGTCATGGGTGAAGGTCACGGCGAGGGCTCTCCATGTGGAAGGCAAAACGGTCACACGGCGGCATTGTAGCCCTGCCCGCTGCCTTCCCACGCCACCGGACCTCGGGTATAAGGCCCCCATCACAAGCCACCGCCCTCCGGAAAGGATGCCCTCGGTGAAAATCACGGCCATCGATGCGGTTCGTCTCGACATTCCGCACCAGGAGCAGGCGCGCACCCCGCGGACGCCTGGCCAGCGCAAAAGCTGGACCGAGACAGACGAGGTCGCCACCCCAATGTCGCGCTATCCCGAGGTCAAGGCCCACCGCAGCCTCTGGCTGCCGACCTGGGAATCGACCTGGTGCCGCGTCACGCTGGAGGACGGCACCGTCGGCTACGGCCACACCGCCCACGGCCGCGTCACCGCCGCGATCATCGACGACTATCTCGGGCCGCGCCTCGTCGGCGAGGATGTCTTCGCCACGGAGCGTCTCCACGACAAGCTCTTTCGGCTGACCACCCCGTTCGGCGCAGCCGGACTCGCCTCCTACGCCGTCAGCGCGGTCGATCTCGCCCTCTGGGATGCTCGCGGCAAGCTGCTGGAGCAACCCGTCTACCAGCTCGCCGGCGGTCCCCAAAAGGACAAGATCTTCTGCTACGCCACCGGCAACGACGTCGACTGGTACCAGGAGCTCGGCTTCCGCGCCTTCAAGCTGGCCTGCCCCTACGGTCCCGCCGACGGCCTCGACGGACTGAAGAAGAACGAGGAGTTCGTCGCGAAGGCGCGCGAGCAGGTCGGCGACGACTGCGAGCTGATGCTCGACTGCTGGATGGCCTTCGACATCGAGTACACCGTGCGCCTCGCCGAGACGCTTCGTCCCTACCGCCTGAAGTGGATCGAGGAGTACCTGCTGCCGGACGACCACGACGCGCACGTGGCGGTGCGCGAGCGACTGCCGTGGCAAACCCTGGCCACGGGAGAGCACTGGTACACCGCGTTTCCGTTCCAGTGGGCGATCGGGCATCGGGTGGCCGACATCGTGCAGCCGGACATCGAGTGGGTTGGCGGATTCACCACCTGCCAGAAAATCGCCTCGATGGCCGCGGCGGCCAACGTCAGCGTCATCCTCCACGGCGGCGGCACGACCGCCTTCGGGCAGCATTTCTCCTACGCGTCGGCGGCGGTGCCGTGGCTGGAGTGCTTCGTGGCGACCCGTCCCAGCGAGCCGCTGAACGAGGGCTGGCGGCTGCCCGGCCAGGCGCTCCCTGAAGACGGCTGGCTCGTCCCAAGCGACGCCCCTGGATTCGGCCTCGAGCTCAAGCCCGACTGGTTCACCCCATTCTTCGCGTGACTCAAGAGGGACCCGAATCGTAGCCTCGCCCCCAGGTGGGCGAGGTCCTGCCAGACGGTACGGTTGCGCGTTCAAGACGCTCCCTGCGTCCGATGCCCAACGTCGCCGGTGCACTCCGCGCCAGGTGGTACGATGTTGCGACTTATGCAGTCACAACAAGGGGGTCCGTGGCCATGTCGTCTCCAATGAAGAAGAAGCAACACAAGCGCAACCTGTTCTGGCGGCTCGGCAACCAACCGCAACCGTTCAGTCCCGGCTCCGTCGCCAAGCACTCCCGCCTCCAGGACGCCACCCCCGTCGACTCGGTCTGCCCCTACTGCGCCGTCGGCTGCGCCCAGATCGCCTGGGTCAGGGACGGCGAGTGCGTCAACATCGAGGGCGACCCCCGCAGCCCCATCAACGAGGGCGCGCTCTGCCCGAAAGGCGCCAACACCTTCCAGCTCGTCCAGAACCCGCACCGGCCCGAGCGCGTGCTCTACCGCGCCCCCTACAGCGACCGCTGGGAGCACAAGCCCCTCGACTGGGCCATGGACCGCATCGCCCAGCTCACGAAGGAAACCCGCGACGCCACCTTCGTCGACCGCGACGCCGACGGCGACCTGATGCGCCACACCACCGCCATGGGCCATCTCGGCGGCGCCACCCTCGACAACGAGGAGACCTACCTCATCAAGAAGCTCTTCAACACGCTGGGGATCGTCTCCATCGAGAACCACGCCCGCATATGACACAGCGCCTCGGTGCCCAGTTTGAGCACCTCATTCGGGCGCGGCGCCGCCACATCGTTCCAGGCGGACCTGCAACATAGCGACTGCATCCTGATCATGGGCTCCAACATGGCCGAGGCCCACCCGGTCGGGTTCCGCTTCCCCATGCTCGCTCGCGAGAAGGGCGCGAAGCTGATTCATGTCGACCCGCGCTTCAGCCGTACCTCGGCCAGCGCCAACACCTACGTGCCGATCCGCGCTGGCAGCGACATCGTCTTCCTCGGCGGGCTGATCCACCAGGTGCTGGAGCAGGACCGCTGGTTCCGTGATTACGTCCTTGCCTACACCAACGCCGACACCATCATCGACGACGCCTACGTCGACGCCGAGGAGGACGCCACCGGCCTCTTCTCCGGCTACGATCCCGACGACCGCGCCTACGACCCGGAAACCGCCCACTGGCAGTACGCCTCCGAGTCGCAGCCCGGAGACGATCCTGAACACGGCCAGGCGATGGCGCGCAGCGAGGCGAACCAGGCGCCGCGCGACGTCCCGCCGCGACGCGACCCGACGTTGCAGGACCCGAATTGCGTCCTCAACATCCTTCGCCGCCACTACGCGCGGTACACGCCGAAGATGGTCTCCGAGCAGTGCGGCTGCACCGAGGAACAATTGCTCGATGTCGCCGAGTCGCTGATGGCCAACTCCGGTCGCGAGCGCACCTCCGCCATCGTCTACGCGCTCGGCTGGACCCAGCACACCACCGGCGTGCAGATGATCCGCACCGCGGCGATCCTGCAGCTGCTGCTCGGCAACATGGGGCGCCCCGGTGGCGGCATCATGGCGATGCGCGGCCATGCCAACATCCAGGGCGCCACCGACATCCCCACGCTCTTCGACCTGCTGCCCGGCTACCTGCCGCAGCCCTCGAAACACCGCGACCACCAGGCGCTGGACCGTTACATCGCGGCCGAGTCGACCCGGCACGGCATCTGGTCCGGCTTCCCCGCCTATATCGTCAGCCTGCTGAAGGCGTGGTATGGCGACGGCGCCACGGCGGACAACGACTGGGGCTACGACTGGCTTCCCAAGGTCGACAAGAACGCCTCCCAGCTCGCCACCGCCCTCGACATGGCGGCAGGCAAGCTCAAGGGCTACTTCCTGATCGGCCAAAACCCGGCCGCCGGCGCGCCAAACGCCCGGCTCAACCGCGAGGGCCTCAAGAAGCTCGACTGGCTGGTCGTGCGCGACTTCTTCCCGATCGAGAGCGCCACCTTCTGGAAGGAAGGTCCAGACAACCCGGATCCCTCGACCATCGGCACCGAAGTCTTCTTCCTGCCCGCCGCCAACAGCATCGAGAAGGCCGGCACCTTCACCAACACCGAACGCACCCTCCAGTGGCACGACAAGGCGATCAACCCGCCCGGCGACTGCCGCTCCGACCTCTGGTTCATGTGGAACCTCGGCCGCCGCATCAAGCAGCTCTACGCGGACAGCGAGAAGCCGCAGGATCAGGGCATCCGCCACCTGACCTGGGACTACGCCTTCGACCACCCCGAAACCCTGCCGGACGGCACGCCCGACACCACACCCGACGAGCCCGACGCCGAGAAGGTGCTGCGCGAGATCAATGGCTACACCGTCGCCGATCGGCAGCAGCTGCGCTCGTTCACCGAGATTCGCGCCGATGGCAGCACCGCGAGCGGTTGCTGGATCTACTGCGGCGTCTTCCCCGAACACGATCGCAATCGCTCGCGGGACCGCATCGGCGATCTCGACCAGCACGTCCACCCCAACTGGGCCTGGGCGTGGCCCGACAATCGCCGCATCCTCTACAACCGCGCCAGCGCCGACCCGGACGGCAATCCCTGGAGCGAGCGCAAGCGCTACATCTGGTGGGACGACGACAAGGCCGAGTGGACCGGTCTCGACACGCCCGATTTCGAGCGAACCAAGCCGCCCGGCTACCGCCCGGACGACGACGCCGAAGGCATGGCCAGCATCGCCGGCGACGCACCGTTCATCCTCAAGCCGGATGGCCGTGGCTGGCTCTTCGGCCCGAAGGGCGTGAAGGATGGCCCGCTGCCAACGCACTACGAGCCGGTCGAGTCGCCGGTCGAAAACGCGCTCTACCGGCAGCGCATCAACCCGACCGCGCAGGTGCCCGATTCACCCCTGAACCCGGTCACGCCCGGCGTCGACCCGGCGTTCCCGCTGGTCGGCACCACCTATCGCGTCACCGAGCACTACCTGAGCGGCCCGATGAGCCGCTTCAACAGCTGGCTCAACGAGCTGCAACCGGCGATGTTCGTGGAGATGAGTCCGCAGCTCGCGGCCGAGCGCGGCGTCGGCCACGGCGACTGGGTCGTGATCAGCAGCCCGCGCGGCGAGATCGAGGCCCGCGCGATGGTCACGCCACGCATCCGGCCGCTGACGATCCAGGGGAAGGTGGTGCACCAGGTCGGGCTGCCGATCCACTACGGCTGGGCCGGCGAGGTGGCCGGGAGTGCCGCCAACGAGCTGATCCCGATCGTGCTCGACCCCAACGTCGCCATGCACGAGGGCAAGTCCTTCTCCTGCGAGTTGCGTCCCGGCCGGCTCGACCGCCGCTCCGACGACCCGTCGGTCCCGGTCGCCCGCCGGCCGAAGTACGCCCCCATGGCAAGCACGCCCGACCACGCCCGCCCGGAAGGAAGAAAGGCATGAGCGTACACATCCGAAACGGCGGCATGGAATGCCGTCACTCTGAGCGCAGCG
>CBFGRG010000063.1:0-10793 GCA_965651105.1 uncultured bacterium
CGAGAGGCGGGAGAGGAGTTGCGCATCTCCCCTCCCGCCTCTCGTATGCGCTTGAGAAATCCAGACCCCTCAAGCGCGGTCTCGGTGCTAGTAGTGGATTTCCACCCGCGTTCCGGACGGAGCCCAGTTGTAGAGCCAGTTCGAGGTGCCCAGCGGCACGTTCACGCAGCCGTGGCTCATCACCGCGCCGAAGTTGTTGTGCCAGTAGGCGCCGTGGATCGCGTGGCCGCGGTCGGTGAAGTACATCACGTCGGGCACGTTGGGCACGTTGTAATACTCGCCACCCAGCACGCCTTCCATGGTTTGGGACGGCAGCTTCGTGTTGATGTAGAACGTGCCCGGCGGCGTCGCGAACTGTGACGTGCCCGTGCTGACGTAGGTCTCCATCACCGGGACATCGCCCTGCCACGCGATCATGTACTGCGTGGTCAGGTTGATCTCGATCCAGCGCTCGCCGTTGGCCGGCGCCTCGACCCCCGCCTTCACACCGGGTACCGGTGGGGCGGGCGGGATGAACAGGTCTTCGCTGTAGGTCGGGATGTCACCCTGCGCGACCGGCGACTGATCGATCTGGTACTTGTCGGCAAGCAGCTTGCCGACCGGAACCATCCAGGCTTCCTGCCCGTTCTTCCATGCGAGCTGACCGCGCTCGAAAATCTGGTAGGAGGTGCCGTCAGCGACGTATTCCTCGGTGATCGGGTTGCCGAGGTAGTCAGCCCCACCGGTGGCTTCCCAGAAATTGAGGAAGGCGTACCGAACGGTGTGCTGGGTCTCCTCGATGTAGCGTACGTAGGACGACTCGATCGCCGGCGCGCTGACGGGAACCCAGGCGCTCATGATCTCGGCGCTCACCGTCGCCGCCGGGGACTCACCGCCGGTCGAGGTCAGGGTCGAAACCGAGCGCTGCACGCTGAATGGGCGCAGCTCCTCGCCGATGTTGGCGATCACGAAGTTGTCGCCGTTGGCGTTGCCCTCCGGATAGTATTCGAAGCGCGCGTACTCGAGGTACTGGACGATGTTGCCGTTGTCGTCGGTGATCTCCGGGGAGATCGGATTGCCGTACGACGCCGCCCCGCCGCCTTCGCGCCAGGCATCGAGGAAGATGCGGTCGAGCGTTTGCCCGGTTTCCTCGATATAGACCGTGCGGGGTGCCGACCATTCCTGCGCGCTCGCATCCTGGCCGGTGAACGCCGCCAACGGGGCGATCAGGGCCATCAGCAGGCCAACGATGGCGGCAATCAGGCCGACCCGGCGCGCTCGTCCCACATCGAGCCCCAGCTCGCCGAAGCCAGCTCCCGGCATCTCTACAACGCTCCTCACCGCGAATCCCTTTCTGACATCGCGGCCCCTCGCCGCGACGGCCAATCCGTGCCTGGTGTCCCGTCCATCATTACGGCTCGGTCCCCCCTTGAGAACGTCTGGAACCCGAAAACGGTTTCGGGAACGCTGGGCGCAATGTCGGATTTGGCGTTAGTTCTACCAGCGCATTGCTTCCCGCACGGCACCCGTTGCTACAGGTGTACGTACATGTAGTATAGCGCCTCGAACACGTTTTGTAGAGGTGGTCTCTCGCTTGATTCCTGATGGCGGCCTGTGCCTGACGGTCAGGGTTTCAGCGCGTACCCTACCACGATTTACGCTGCCGATGCCCGTCCGGATTGCTGTGGCCGGGAAACCGTGTCGCGATAGGGTGTGGGACGCGGGCGGATCCCCCGCCGTCCGTCACGGATTGAGGGCGAATTCGAGGCTGATATCGAGCGCCTTCGACGAGTGCGTCAGCGCCCCGACCGAGATCAGGTCAACCCCCGTGGCGGCGATCTCGGGAATTCGCTCCAGCGTGATTCCGCCCGATGCCTCCAGCAGCGTGCCGGGCGTCGCCTGGTCGCGGCGCCGTGCCGCCTCGGTCATCGTCGCATTGTCCATGTTGTCGAGCATCACGATGTCCGCTCCGGCCGCCAGAGCCTCGTCCAGCTCGTCGAGCGTGGTTACCTCGATCTCGATCTTCATGGTGTGCGGCGCCAGGGCCCGGGCTGCCGCGACCGCATCGCGCACGGGATGATCGCCGCCGATTGCCGCGAGGTGGTTGTCCTTGATCAGCACGCCGTCGGCGAGCCCGAAGCGATGGTTGTGGCCGCCGCCATGCAGCACCGCCCGCTTCTCCAGCATCCGCATCCCCGGCGTTGTCTTGCGCGTATCGACGATCCGCGCCTTCGTGCCCGCGGTTGCCGCGACGTAGCGGGCGGTAGTCGTCGCCACCCCGGAGAGTCGCTGCAGGATGTTCAGCGACGTCCGCTCGGCGGTCAGCAGCGAGCGTGCCGGTCCGGAAAGCCGGGCGATGGTGTCACCCGGCGAAATCTCGTCGCCGTTGTGGCATACGGTTTCGAAGCCGATGGCCGGGTCGACGATCGCGAAGACCGCCTCGGCGACGTCGACACCGGAGAGGATGCCGGCCTCCTTGGCGTGCAGCGTCCCGGTCGCGGTCGCCTGGGCGGGGATGGTCGCCAGCGTGGTGATGTCACCATTGCCGACATCCTCGGCGAGGGCGAGCTCGATCAGGTCGCGCCAGCCGGAGGTCGCGGCGGGCAGGTCGTTCGGGATCGTCATGGTTGCCTCCACGAGAGCGTCGGTAGGGGCGACCCTCCGTGGTCGCCTGCTTCGACGGCCATGAAATGGCCGTCACACCGAGCCGATGAGGCGCGGGGACTCCTCGACAAGCTCAGGGTGACGTTGAGTTGGATCGCGCCGTCATTTGCCATCCAAACACCCGCATTACTCCGTCTGACCAGTCGGGGTGCGCTGGCCCGGGGTGTGCCATCCGACCCGCCACCGGACTTCGCCTCCCGGCCCTGTGCGTCGCCCGAACTTCTTGAAGCCGATCGAGGTGAAGAACGGCATCGTCGACTCCGGGGTCTCCACGACCACCGGCCGGTGCCCGGCCCGGCGGACGGCGTCCTGCGCGATGATCCTGCCGATACCCTTGCGCCGCATCTCCGGCCGCACCGCGATCAGCGGCATCTCGACGGACATCTGCGCCGGCGTGAGCACGTATGCGGCGATCGGCAGGCCCTCCAGCCATGCGATGAAGATGGCGCTTCCCTCGGTGCCCTCGAACTCCTCGATCGCGTGTCCGGCGGCGTCCTGGGTGCGCTCTGGGGTCGCGTCAGCGAGGATCATCGCCGCCATCGCCCGTTGCTCCGGCGTCATCAGCCGCACATCGAGCTGCTTGTCCTTGCTCGAAGCGGCCTGTCCCGTTTCGCTCATGATCGGCTCCCGCCCTCGAAGGTCAGCATCTCCGCGAACGGCCGGTCGTCCGCATAGGGGCCGAGCAGCACCATATTGAGACGGTCATCCCGGAAGAGCTCCCCCGCCAGCTCCTGCACCTGCTCGGCGGTGACGGCATCGATCTCGTCCATCACCTGTTCTGGGGTCTTGATCTCGCCGTAGGTGGCCTCCTGGGAGCCAACCCAACCGGCGACCGAGCGGCTGTCTTCCAGGCTCATCAGCAGGCGACCCTTGCGCAGCTCCTTGTTGCGCGCCAGCTCCTCCGCGCCGATCGGCTCGTCGCGCAGCTTGCGCAGCTCGTCGAGGATCGCCCCGGCGGCCTCCTCGACGCGATCGATATCGGTGCCGGCGTACACGACGCCCTGACCGATGTCCTCGTACCCGCGAAAGTAGCCGAACACCGAGTAGACCAGTCCGCGCTTCTCGCGAATCTCCTGGAAGAGGCGCGAGCTCATGCCGGAGGAGAGGACCGAATCGATCATCGCCTGCGCGTGTCGGCGATCGTCGTGGCAGGAGACGGCCGGCACGCTGATGCACAGGTGCGCCTGCTCGGTGGGCCGGTTGACGACATTGAGCCGGGGCGCGTCCTGCGTCACCGTGACGTTGTCGCGCTGGTCCGCGCCCTCGCTGGAGAGATCGCCGAACGCGCGCTCGGCAAGGCTGACGATCTCGGCGTGATCGACATCGCCGCCGGCGGCGATCACCAGCCGCTCGGGACCGTAGTTGCGGTGCCAGTAGTCGACCATGGCATCGCGGTCGATGTTGGCGACCGTCTCGATGGTGCCGGCGATGTCGCGACCGAGCGCGTGGTCGCCGAAGACGAGATGGTCGGTGAGGTCGTGGACGAGATCCTCCGGGACGTCCTGGATCGAGCGGATCTCCTCGAAGATGACCTTGCGCTCCTTGTCGATCTCGGTGGCATCGAAGACGGAGCCACGAAGCATGTCGGCCATCACGTCGAACGCCATCGCGGTGTGGGTGCTGGGCACCTTGCACCAGTAGGAGGTGTTCTCGCGGCCGGTGGCGGCGTTGAGCATGCCGCCAACCTGTTCGATCTCCTCGGAGATCATGATCGGGTCGGGGCGGCGCTCGGTGCCCTTGAAGAGCATGTGTTCGAGGAAGTGGGAAACCCCGGCGACGGCCGGCTGCTCGTAACGCGAGCCGACGTTGTAGTAGAAGATCAGGCTGGCCGAGCGCACGCCGGGCATCGGCCCGGTGACGATGCGAACGCCGTTGGCAAGGGTGGTCTTGTGGTAGGGCGTGGCGTCGATGGCGGGGGCCGGCGGGCTGGCTGGTGACGTTTGGTTCAAGCGGATGGCTCCTTGGATCCCTTCGCAATTTCGTAATGAAGGCAATGCTACCGGCAATACCGTCCCCTGACCACAGCCGGCGGTATCTGCTGGACGATGGTGATGTGCCACAGGGGCCAGCGGCCGGATCGCCAACGCGGAGAACCGGGCCGAGGTGCCCGGGTGGATTCGCGATCGACCAGCCGTCGATTCCTGGAGATGTTCTGTTGCGGGAAGCGAACTCGCGCACCTCGGCGCGAGTCTACGGGCACACCGTCACGACACCGCCTCAAGCAGGAGTGTCAGTGCGCGGTCGGCTCCGATGGCGGATCAGGCAGCGCGATCGGAGAGCGGCACGACGTCTTTCTGGATTTCCTGGCCGACCGACTGCTGGGCGAGCCTCAGGTCGTACAGCATCTGGAGATTGAGCCAGTATTCGGGCGTGGTGCCCATCCATCGTGCGAGCCTCAGAGCCGTGTCCGCTGTGATGCCCCGATCGCCATTGATAATTTGCGAGATGCGATTCTTGGGAACGCCAAGCGCACGGGCCAGCGCGGCCTGCGACATGTTGAGCTCCTCGAGGTCGATGCGGAGATGTTCGCCTGGATGAATCGGTGGGCGCGACATGGCGATTCCTCGTTTCTTGATGCGCGATGTGCCTAGTGATAATCCGTGATCTCAATGTTGACGGGCTCGCTCCGTTCATCCGACCATTCGAAGCACACGCGCCACTGATCATTGATGCGGATGCTGTACTGTCCCGCCCGGTCGCCTTTCAGTGCTTCGAATCTATTGCCGGGTGGCGTACGCAAATCGAAGAGCTTGGTTG
This sequence comes from uncultured bacterium, assembly GCA_965651105.1. Classification (GTDB taxonomy): domain Bacteria; phylum Chloroflexota; class Chloroflexia; order Thermomicrobiales; family UBA6265; genus JACCVC01. The sequence goes on from CBFGRG010000063.1 coordinate 5,401, forward strand.
CTGCATCGAGTCGATCCAATGCGATAAAGGCTCGCCGTTGTGGGACGCCCTGGAGACGCCGAACGTGCTGCCCATTTGCGAACCGCTCGGTATCCCGGTCGCGATACTTCGGAGGCATTGCCCCTCAACTTTCCGGGTGCGGGTCGCTACGCAGCGCCGCTCAATACCTCTCTATACCCTGGATGTTATGGGTTACGTAACCCGGTGTCAACGCGCGCTTGCCTTTCCCGCTGGGGTCCCCACCGGAAGCCTGTGATGCGACGTAATCCCGTCATGACACCGCCTCAAGCAGGAGTGTCAGCGCCCGGTCTGCGGTGGCGGCGATGACGGCGGCGCGGTCGCCGGGAAAGACATGGTGTTCGACGCAAGTGCCCTCAGGTGTCGCGATGCCGATGTAGACCGTCCCGACCGGCTTTCGGTCGGTGCCGCCGTCGGGACCGGCGATGCCGGTGGTCGAAACGGCGTGGGTCGCGCCCATCAGGTCGCGGACGCCCTCGACCATCGCCCGGGCACAGGGCTCGCTGACCGCGCCGGGGCTTTTCAGCACATCCTCCGGCACGCCGAGGACGCCCTGCTTGACGTCGTTGGCGTAGGAGACGACCGAGCCGACGAAGTAGGCCGAGCTGCCCGCCTGGCTGGTCAGCCGCGCGGCGACCGTGCCGCCGGTGCAGGACTCGGCCGTCGCGACGCGGACATCATCGCGCCCGTCGAGCGCCTGGCGAATGCGGTGTTCGAGGGAGTCAGGCAAGGCAATCCATCCCGGAGCGTCGGGCGCCGGCCCGTCGTAGGGGAGGAGCTTGCCTCCTCCCGGCCAGTTTCGGCAGGCTCAGGATACGTTTCAGGTCGGCCCGTACACGGGGACCGCCGCTAGGCCGTCGCCTCGGCGGCCTTGCGAGAGCGAATCGCGGCGGCGATCTGCCCGAACACCAGCAGCCCGATCGAAATCCCCATCACGATCGTCGCGATCGCGTTGATCTCCGGCGAGAGCAGGTAGCGAATCCGGTTGTAGATCACCAGCGGCAGGGTTTGCACGCCACCACCGGCGACGAAGAAGGTCAGCACGAACTCGTCGAACGACAGCGTGAAGGCGATCAGCGCCCCGCCGATCACGCCGGGCATCACCAGCGGCAGCGTGATGTAGCGGAAGGTCCGGAACGGCGTCGCGCCGAGGTCCTGGGCCGCCTCCTCCAGCCGGGTATCGAACCCGGCGAAGCTGGTGAGGATGATCGTCAGCGTGAATGGCAGCGCGAAGAGCACGTGCGCGATCAGGATGGTGAGGTAGCCCCCGTCCAGCCCGATCTTGTTGAACCAGGTCAACAGCGAGACGCCACTGACGACCGCCGGCACCAGCATCGGCAGGTAGAACAGCCCCTGCAGCGCCCCTCGGCCCGGGAACCGGTAGCGGCTGAGGCCGTAGGCGGCCAGCAGCCCGAGGATCGACGCGATGATTGCCGTGCCGATGCCGACCTGGATCGACGTCCACAGCGACTCGATGAGCTGGTCGTCCTCGCTCAGCTCGGAGTACCACTCGGTAGTGAGCGAGTCGGGAATGGTCGCGCGGCCGCTCGGGTTGAACGACGTCAGCGCGACGACGAGGATCGGCGCGAACAGGAAGATGTAGACCAGCGCGGCGAAGACCTTGAGGGGGATGTTGCCCCTTCGTCCGTCAGCTCCCATAGATCTCCTCCACATCCGCGAACCTGAAGAAGAGAATCATCGCGACGATGACGACCAGCGTCATCACGATCGAGAGCGCGGCCCCGAACGGCCAGTTGAACGCCTCGCCGAACTGGTTGTCGATGATGTTGCCCATCATCACGTCGCTGGTCCCGCCGAGGAACTGCGGCGTCACGAACGAGCCGAACGTCGGGATGAAGAAGAGCACGATGCCGGCGATCACGCCTGGCATCGTCAGCGGCAGCGTGACGCGCAGGAAGGCGCTGATCGGTGAGGCGCCGAGGTCGTAGGCGGCTTCGATGTAGCGCTTGTCGAGGTTTCGGGCCGAGGCGTAGATGGGCAGGATCATGATCGGCAGGAACACGTGGACGAAGCCGATGATCACCGCCGTGCGGGTGTAAAGCAGGTCGGTCGGCAGCCCCGGCACCCAGTCGAAGGCGCTGTCGAGGAAGCCGTTGCTCTGGAGGATGCCGATCCACGCGTAGGTACGGATGATGTAACTGGTCCAGAAGGGGATCAACACCATCATCAGCAGCATGCCCTGATAGCGCGGCCTGGCGACGGCGCCAATGAAGTAGCCCATTGGGTAGGCCATCACCAGCGCGATGACCGTGGCGAGCGTGGCGATGCCGAGCGTCCGAAAGAAGATGTTGCGGTAGATATTCGAAGTCAGTGCGCGCTCGTAGTTCGCCCAGGTGAAATCCTGCTGCATCAACCCGGTATCGGGGTTGAGCGAGTAGAAGCTGTAGATGCCGATCAGCACGATCGGCAGCACGAAAAAGAGCACCAGCACCAGCGTCGGGATGCCGAGGCTGATGATCGGGGCGATCGGGAAGGATCGCTGCGTGCGGGGCGGGGCCGACTCGGCGGCGAGCGTCGATGCCATCTACGCCCCCTTCGCCTGATCCGGGATCACCACCAGGTCCTCCGGACGGAAGCCGAGCGTGACGTCGTCGCCGACGTCGTGGCGGTGGGCGGGGTCATCATGGGCGACGTCGGCGTGGATCATGGTGCCGTCGGCCAGCCGGATCAGGTAGGACATCGTCGAACCCTTGTAGACCCGCTCGACCACCTGCCCCTGCCAGCCCTCGCCGATGTCGAGCCGCACCTTCTCCGGGCGGACGACGACGGCGGCGGTGCGGGCGCCCGCCGGCAGCGCGTTCGGCACGGTGATCTCGCCGGCCTGGCCGATCCGCAGCCGCGATGACGATCCGTCACCGTCGACCGCTTCGGCGTCGAGGATGTTCTCGGCGCCCATGAAGTTGGCGACGAAGCGGGTGCGCGGCTTCTCGAAGATCTCTTCGGCGGAGCCCTCCTGCTCGACCCGGCCGTCGTTCATCACCACGATGCGGTCGGACATGGTGAGCGCCTCTTCCTGGTCGTGGGTGACGTAGATGAACGTAATGCCGACCTGTTGCTGGATGCGCTTGAGCTCGATCTGCATCTGCTTGCGCAGCTTGAGGTCGAGCGCGCCGAGCGGCTCATCGAGCAGGAGCACGGTCGGCTCGACCACGAGTGATCGTGCCAGCGCCACGCGTTGCTGCTGGCCGCCGGAGAGTTGGCGCGGCTTCCGCTTGCCACGATCGGGCAGCTCCACCAGCTCCAGCATCTCCTGCACGCGCTTCCTGATCTCGTCCTTCGGGCGCTTGCGCTCCCTGAGGCCGAAACCGATGTTGTCGGCGACGCTCATGTGGGGGAAGAGGGCGTAGTTCTGGAACACCATCGAGGTGTCGCGTTTGTGGGGCGGGCGGTTGCCCATATCCTGGCCCTGGATCAGGATCTGGCCGCTGTCGGGGTGTTCGAAGCCGCCGATCATGCGCAGCGTGGTCGTCTTGCCGCAGCCGGATGGGCCGAGGAAGGTGACGAAGGCGCCGCGCGGCACCTCGAGATCGATGCCGTCGACGGCGGTCATGGTGCCGAACCGCTTGACGAGTTTGCGGATACTGACATCGGATTCGGTCATGAGCGGGGTCCCCTCCAGCGTAGGCGTGCGTCGTGGGCGACGTGGTGCGTGACGTCTGACGGCGCGGGCGGGCACGCGAACGCAACCGCAGGCCGGTGCGTGTGCCTTCGCCTGGTGTGTCGCCGCGGGCGGCGACCGCTTTTGCGACGTCGTTGTCGTTGTTGGGGAAATCGTAAACCATCGCACCAGGGTATGGGCATGGTTTCGGCGCACCCGGGTACATACCGGCCAGGACGGCACTCACCGCCCTGGCCGGTGGGGTGGTCATCAGCTGAGCTGGACTTCGGTCCAGAGCTCCTCCATTTGTGTGCGAACCTGTGGATCGAAATCACGCAGGACGCGCAAATCCGACCCTTCCGGGATGGCGAAGGTCGCCTGGACCTCCGGGTCGAGCGACTCGTGGGCGGCACGGTTGGCCGAGTCGTAGCCCATGATCGTCATCTGCAGGGCGTTGATATCCGGACGTTGCATGAAATCGATCAGCTTGTGGGCGTTCTCGACGTTCTTCGCCACTGCCGTGATCGCCAGCGTGTCGAGCGCCACCAGCGCGCCCTCCTCGGGGACGGTGTATTCGAGCGTCGCGCCGAGGCCGTTGGCCATGCGAACACGGCCGTCGCTGATCTGGCCGAGGTCGACCTCCTCGTTGATGAACATCTCCATGCCGACCTGATAGTCGACCCAGTACTTGCTGATGAGCTGGTGCTGCTCGGTCATCGCATCGCGAATGGCGTCCCAGTCATCCGGGTTGAACGGATCCTGCCCGAGGTAGAGCGCGGTGGTGCCGACGCGCGCCGACGCCTGGTCGTAGAGGGTCATCCGGCCCTCGTACTGCTCGTCCCAGGTGATCTCCCAGCTTGTGGGCGCCTCGGTGATGGCCTCGGTGTTCCACGCGAGAGAGTAGATCTCGCGAGCGAACGCCTGCGCGTACTGCTCGCCGTCTTGCGTGAGCGCCTCGATCGTCTGGAAGTCCTCGGCGAGGTTTTCGGTGTTGGGGATGAGGGACAGGTCGAGAGGCTGGAGCATGTCGGCCTTGAGGGCCCGCTCGGCCCAGTCGGCGCTGGGGATGAAGAAGTCGAAGTCGTCACCGGCCTGGAGGCGAGCCCACCACTCATCGTTGCGGGAATACGTGCCGAGGCGGTTGACGGTGATGCCGGTTTCCTCCTCGAACATCGGAAGGATCTCGTCGAGCCATGGCTCGTACCAGGTGAAGGCGTTGATTTCGCCGTTGTCCTGGCGGAGGTTGATGAAAAACGGTGCGCGGCCGGTCGACGCTTGCGCGAGCGAGGCCGAAAGCGCGGTTACGCCAGCGGCGGCGCCCGCGGCGCCCTTGAGCACCGTGCGACGAGAAACGGCAGGGACAGCCAGGCGGTCTGCGGTCATGATCCCTCTCCTGGTATGAGATACGACAATGTCGTCTCTTGTGACGATATCCCTATCGTACCGTGCCAGCGATGCCGTGCAACAGTGCCGGCGCGCCACCCTTGTGCATCGCGTGTGCCATTCGGAACCCGGATGCACCGGTTGGGGCAGCGTCTTGAATGGTCACGACGGCGTCCCGGGGACCAGCGCTGACTCCGCGCGTCACCCCGGATTTCGTGTCAGGCAACACCGCGTCGGATTCGCACCAGATCGACGAAACGCCCCGGACGAGACATCTCGTCCGGGGCGTTGGCGCAGGATGCGTCATTCGGTTTTCGATGGGCGCGCCACGATCGGTTCCAAAGGGGACCACCCGGCGGTCGCGGGGTGTGCG
>CBFGRG010000064.1:0-10709 GCA_965651105.1 uncultured bacterium
AGCTCGACCAGCGTATCCCGCGCTGCGGGCAGCGAAGGCGAGCCTCCGGCGGCCGCGACCCGGTTGACCGCGCGGGCGAGGTCAAAGAGCGCCGCTACCGCTCGTGGCGTGTCGAAATCATCCCGCATGGCGGCATGGAATCGATCGCGCGTTTCTTCCGCAAGCGCTGACAGGTCCTCGCCCTCGGGAGCAGTCGCATCGGCACGTGCGGCCGCGCGGAGGCGCTGGAGACCGGTGTGCGCGGCGTCGAGTCCTGCCTCGGTGTAGGTCAGAGGCACTCGATAGTGCGATTGCAGGGCGAGCAGGCGGAAGGCGTCGGCGCGGCCGCGCTCGATGATTTCCTTGACGTTGATCACGTTGCCGAGCGACTTCGACATCTTCTCCGTGCCGAGCCGCAACGTGCCGGCATGGACCCAGTACCGCGAGAACGGCTCCTCGCCGGAATACGCCTCTGACTGGGCGATCTCGTTCTCGTGGTGCGGGAAGATCAGGTCGGAGCCACCCCCGTGGATGTCGAGCTGCCCGTCGAGGTGGTGCATCGACATGGCGGAGCACTCGATGTGCCACCCCGGCCGCCCTTCGCCCCACGGGCTCGGCCAGCTCGGCTCGCCCGGCCGTGCGGCCTTCCAGAGCGCGAAGTCGACCGGATCTTCCTTGCGCTCGTCAACCTCGATCCGGGCTCCCGCGCGGAGCTCATCGACATCGCGGCCGGAAAGCTTGCCGTACTCGGGAAAGGTCCGGACCCGGAAATAGACGTCACCGTCGACCTCGTAGGCGTGGCCGCGCTCGATCAGCCCCTCGATCATCGTGATGATTTCCGGGACCTCCTGCGTCGCGCGCGGGTAAATCTTTGCCGGGAGCAGGTTGAGCGCGATGACCTCGCGTGACCAGTTCTCGATGAGATCGTCGGTGAGCTTCCCGGGGTCGAGTCCCTCGGCTTTCGCGCGATTGATGATCTTGTCGTCGATATCGGTGTAGTTCTGGACGTGCTGGACCTCGTAGCCGAGGTGCTCCAGGTACCGCCGGATGATATCGAACACGATGAACGTGAAGGCGTGGCCGATGTGCGCCTCGTCGTAGACGGTGACGCCGCAGACGTACATGCGCACCTTGCCGGGCTCGATTGTCGAGAACGGCTCCTTGCGACGTGAAAGCGTGTTGTAGATCATCAGGCCGGTATCGCCGGTGGGCGCGGTGGTTGGCTGGGTGGTGGTGTCAGTCATGGTGTCTGTCCTGCTGCATGGTCGAAGCATCGGGCGCGGCGGCGCGTCGCCCGATTGTCGGTTCGTGGCAGATGGGGGCAGACCGGCGTGAGCGGGCCTACCCCTGGAGACAGACGCAGCCCGAAGCCACCGGCGCAAAGCGCGCGGCGAAGTTTGTGGGGATCGACTGGGTGGCGGCGGGCGTCATGATTGATCCAGCGGGGTGGTGGCTAATCGGCGGCGGTTTTCGCCGGCTCGGCCTTCGCGGTATCGGCGGTCTTGCTGTCGGTCGATTTCTCGGTAGCTTTGGAATCGCTCTTGGCACCCGAGCCCTCGGTGTTTGTCGTGCCCCGGCTGTCGTTGATGTACCAGCCCGAGCCCTTGAACACGACGCCTACCGGATGGATGACCCGCCGGACCTTGCTGCTGCACTCGGGGCAGGTGTCGACGGGATCGTCGGACATTTTCTGGAACAGCTCGAACTGATGACCGCAATCGTCGCATCGATAAACGTAGGTCGGCATGAAACGGGAACTCCTGGGACAACGGTCCTGGCGTCGCCGCCAGCGAGAATCACAAAACGGGTCGCACTCTCCCTATTTTACCGCGATTCCGAGGTTTTCGCAGCACCCGTGAGTGCCTGTGAATCACCTCCGATGTGGCGACCTCGGCAGGTCCGTTCGCCAACTGATGGCGCCGTGCGGACGCGTCGCGGCCTGTCCAACGACACTCTGAGCGTAGGCCAGAGTGACGGCGAAAGTCTGCCGTGCTTTCACCCTCACTGTGGCTCGTACGCCTTCATGTCCTCCCAGTTCATGCCGACGCGGAGATCGACGATCACCGGAACGTCGAGCTGTTCGGCGTCACGCATGGTGTTCCGCAACAGGGTGGCGACCTCGTCGAGTTGTCGCTCGTCGACTTCCAGGACCAGCTCGTCGTGGACCTGCAGCACCTGGTAGCCGGGCAGGTCGCGCTCGGCGAGTGCCGCGTCGAGGTCGATCATCGCCCGCTTGATGATATCGGCCTGCGTCCCCTGGATCGGCATGTTCATCGCCACGCGCCGTGCCGCCTGGCGCTGCATGCCGTTGCGGCTGTTGAGATCGGGAATGTACCGTCGGCGGCCGGAGAGGGTTTGCACGTAGCCGTGCTCGCGGCCGAACTCAATCAGCTCGTCGAAGAACTGGCGGACGCGCGGCAGGCGCTCCCAGTAGCTGTCAATGAACTTCTGCGCCTCATCGCGGGCCATGCCGGTATCGCGTGAAAGCCCGAACGCCTGCATGCCGTAGAGGATGCCGAAGTTGACTGTCTTGGCGATTCGTCGCTGATCGGCGGTCACATCATCCAGCTCAACCTGGTTGACGAGCGCGGCGGTGGCGCGGTGGATATCGTCACCCTCGCGAAAGGCGTTGACGAGGAACGGCTCGCCCGACATGTGCGCGAGGATGCGCAGCTCCATCTGCGAGTAGTCGGCGCCGAGCAGGATGGCGTTTTCGACGATGCGATGCTCCGGCCGCCGGTCGGCCACGAAGGCGCGCCGCACGCGCCGGCCAATCTCGGTGCGAATGGGGATGTTCTGCAGGTTCGGGTTGACCGACGAGAGTCGGCCGGTGGCGGCAACCGTCTGGTTGAACGACGTGTGGACCCGGCCGGTTTCGGGATTGACCGTCTGGGGCAATGCATCGACATAGGTCGACCGAAGCTTGGCCAACGTCCGGAACTCCAGGATCAGGTCGACGATCGGATGCTGGTCCCGGATGTTCTCCAGGACATTGGAATCGACCGAGTAGCCGGTCTTGGTCTTGCGGCCGGGAGGAAGGCCGAGCTCCTCGAAGAGCACGGTCGCCATCTGCCGGTTCGAGCCGACCTTGACCGGCCGTCCGGCGAGCTCGTCGATCTCAGCCTCGACCTCGCCAAGCCGCCTGGTGATCTCCTTCGAGAACGCGTCCAGCTCATTCGTGTCGATCGCGATGCCGCGCGCCTCCATGCCCAGCAGAACCGGTACGAGCGGCAGCTCGATTTCAGTGAAGAGGGGCATCAATTCGCGCGCGTCGAGATCTGCCGCGAGCGGCTCCTTGAGCGCGAGGGTGCACTCGACATCGCCACACGCATAGGGCGCGGCGAGGTCGATGGCGACGTTGTCCATCGTGTCCTGCTTGCGGCCGGTGCCGATCAGCTCCGTAATCTCGGTCATTTGGACGCCGAGCCGGGTGAAGGCGAGATCCTTGAGCCGGATCGAGGTATCGCCGATGAGGAACGCGGCGACCATCGTGTCGAAATCGAGCCGGTTGAGGGTGAAGCCGTGCCGGCGGAGGACGTGGAGGTCGTACTTTCCGTGATGGGCGACGATCGCGAGCCCCTCGCGGTTGAGTGCCGGGTCGAGTGCCGCGCGGACCTCATCGACGGAAAGCTGCTCGCCTTCGCGGTGGCCGACCGGGACGTACCATGCCCGGACCGGTGAGGTCGCCAGCGAGATGCCGACGAGGCGCGCGGTGATCGGGTCGGTCGAGTCGGTTTCGACATCAACCGCAACCTGCTCGGCGTCGTTCAATGCTGCGACGAGGTCCGAGAGCTCGTCGGGCGAGGTGACGATCGTGCGCTCGCTGTCAGCATTGATCGCCGCGTCGGGCATGGTCGTTTCGGCGGCGGAGAGGGTGGATTCCGGCAGGCGATTCAACAGCGACCGGAACTCGAGCTCTCGGAACAGGTTCGTCATCTCGGTCAGGTCGAAGCGCCCGACCGAGGCGTCCTCCAGATCGAGGTCGAACTCGAGATCGCGGACGATCGTCGCGAGGTCCTTGCTCTTGCGGGCCTGCTCGTGATTGGCGGCGAGCGCGTTGCGGGCGCGGGTCGGTTTGACCTCGTCGTTGTGGGCGATGATCTCTTCAAGCGCGCCGAACTCCGCGATCAGCTTTTTCGCGGTCTTGTCGCCAATGCCGGGCACGCCGGGGATGTTGTCGGACGTATCGCCGACGAGCGCCTTGTAGTCGGGGATCAGCTCCGGCTCGAAGCCGAAGCGCTCGATGACGGCGGCCGGATCGTACTCCCGGAACTCGCCGAACCTTCGCGCACCGGGCAGCACCGCGATCGTTCCGTCTTCAACAAGCTGGAGCAGGTCCGAGTCGCCCGTGACGATGATGACATCGTAACCCTGGCGCACGAGCGTGTGCGAGAGGCTGCCGATGATGTCATCGGCCTCGTACCGTTCGCGGCTGATGGCGGGGACACCGAGAGTGTGGACGAACTGGATCACGCGCTGGACCTGGTGCTCGAGGTCGGGCGGCGTTTCTGCACGGTTCGCCTTGTAGTCTTCATACACCTCGTGGCGGAAGGTCGGGCCCTTGTCGAGGGCGACGATGGCGTAGTCCGGCTTGCGCTGGTTGATGGTGTCCAGCAGCATCGAGGCGAAGCCGAACACGGCGTTCGTCTGCTCGCCGGACGTGGTCGTGATCGACGGTGGCAGCGCGTGATAGGCTCGGAAGATGAGCCCGAACCCATCGACCAGCATCACTGTCTTGCGATCGCCTGCACCTGCCATGTTGTCCGCTTCCTTCCGCATCGTCGCGCCGCCTGGCGGGCGTCCGTGGCCAGTGGTCCCGGGGCTCCCGCCGCGCCGGCGGGATGATATCCCGCTTCAGTGTATCGTCAGCCGGTCAGACTATACTCAACACCGTCAGGACGCGCCCCGCCAGCGCGCCACCACACCCATGGGAGATGGTCACCCTTGTCGCATCACACCGCAGGGCAGGACGTGCTCGCCGCGATCGGAGACAACGTCGAGCGGGTCATCGTCGGGAAGCGTCGCGAAATCGATCTCATCCTCGTCGCCATGCTGGCGCAGGGGCATGTACTCATTGAAGATGTGCCCGGCGTTGGCAAGACGATGTTGGCCCGGGCCATCGCGCTCAGCATCGGTGGCTCGTTCAAGCGCATCCAATTCACGCCGGATTTGCTGCCGTCGGACGTCACCGGCGTCGACATTTTCGACCAGCGTGAGGGCACCTTCACGTTCCGGCCTGGACCGGTGCACGCCAATCTCGTGCTTGCCGACGAGATCAACCGGGCCACGCCAAAGACGCAGTCGGCGCTCCTCGAAGCGATGGAAGAGCGACAGGTGACCGTCGATCGTGAGACCTACGTGCTGCCCGAGCCGTTCACGGTGCTGGCGACGGAGAACCCGATCGAGTTCGAGGGGACGTTTCCCTTGCCGGAAGCCCAGCTCGACCGCTTCATCCTGCGCCTCTCGCTCGGCTACCCGGGGCGCGAGAATGAGATCGCCCTGCTCGAACGCCAGCATCACGATCAGCCGCTGACGCGAATCGGCGCGGTCGCCTCGCCCGACGACATTGTCCGCACGGTCATCGCCGCGCGGGAGACCTACGTCGCGCCGGAGCTGCGTGCCTATATCGTCTCGCTGGTTGAGGCCACCCGCGCCCACGACGATGCCTTTCTTGGCGCGAGTCCGCGCGGATCGCTGGCGCTCTACAATCTCAGTCGCGGACTGGCCTACCTGCGAGGGCGGGAGTACGTCACCCCGGACGACATCAAGTTCCTTGCGCAGCCTGCCCTTGGTCATCGCATTGTGATGCACCCCTCCGCCCGGATGGCTGGACGCGAGGGCAAGGATGTTGTTGCCGATGCGCTCCGGCAGGTGTCGGTACCCGGTGGCGCCCGCGAGCAGCCCCGTCGCCGGTCGAGACTCGCCGCGATGCGGGATGGCGGGCAATGAACGGCATCAAGCTCGGCTTGCTGTTGCTCGCCCTCCTGGTAGCCGCGACGATCGCGGATTGGGAAGGCGTTTCCTGGGTCTTTTTCAGTGGACTGGCGCTCCTCGTTATCTCGTTTTTCTGGGCGCGAGCATCGCTCATCGGTGTCGGGCTGACCCGCACGCTCGATGCGGACCGGGTTTTCGCCGGCGATGAGGTGCGCGAGCGTTTCCACATCCGCAACCGCTCGATTTTCCCGAAGACCTGGATCGCCGTGCAGGATCGCTCGACGTTGCCCGGTCACGCCGTGGGCCGGTCGGTCAGTGTCGGCGGTCGGTCCGAGGGGTCGTGGCTGGTGCGAACCCGCACGCAGCGACGCGGCCGGTATCGCCTGGGGCCGATCGAATTGCGGTCGGGAGACCCGTTCGGCCTGTTCAGCGAGCGTCGCAGGCTCGATCTGATCCATGAGTTGATGGTCTATCCGGCGCTGGTGGCACTGCCGCCGCGGGAGCGCACGGGCGGCGAGCTGAGCGGCGCCAGCCGGATCGCTCCGGGTCGCACCGCCGGGTCGCCGGTGATACGCAGCCTGCGCCAGTATGCCGTCGGGGATCCCGTGAACCATATTGCGTGGCGGGCGTCGGCCCGGCACGGTTCGCTGCTCGTCAAGGAGCTCGAGCCCGACCCTGTTTCTGACGAATGGGTGCTGCTCGACCTGGCCGATACGACCGATACGTCGAGCCGCCGGGCGACCGAATATGCCGTGTCTCTGGCGGCGTCGTACGCGATGGAGTGGCTGGACGCCGGCCGCGATGTCGGCTTGCTCGTCAACCGGGCGATCCCGGCGGTGGTGAGCGCCGACGCCGGCGACCGTCAGCGCCTGCGCATCCTGGAAACCCTCGCGGTTGTCGAGCCGTATGGTCAGGCAAGCCCTGGTGATCTCATCGCCAGGTTCGCGGGTCACCTTTCGCGCACGACCGGTCTCGTGGTGATCTCGACGCGTGATGGCGAGTCGTTCGTGAAGCCACTCGAGCACCTGGCCGCGCGCGGCGTTCCACTGCTGGTCAACTCGATCGCGCCGGCCCCGGATCGTTTCGGAGATGGGTGGCGCGATGTTGAAAGCCTTGGCGTGCCGGTCACGCGATTGACGCCTGACGGCGCTCGGCACGCTGCTCAGCCGGCTCTCCGCACGGCTTCGTAGGTTCGGACCTGGACGATGCGACGATTGCGTTCTCTGCCCAGCATCCAGAATGCCATCCTGCTCGTCATGCTCGCGATCGCGGGTATGTCGGCGGAGACCTTCGCGCCTGCTGATGTCGAGACGCGCCTGATCGGGCTTGCCGTGACCGCCGGCGTGATCGGGCTGGTCCTCGGTCTGCTGCGAACGGCGGATTCGCTGTCGCACCTGATGGCGATCGGGTTTGGTTTCGGTGCGGCGCTTGTGCTGGCGGCCCTTCGGATGGCCGATGTCGAGCCCGGCGCCTCGTTGCGGGATCGCATTGGCTCGGTGGCCACCGAGCTGCGCGATTGGTACGTCGGCGCCGGTGTCAACGAGGATACGAACCAGTTGCTGGTGGTGATCCTGCTCCAGATGATCATCTGGCTGGTGAGCTACCTGGCTGGCTGGACACTCGCCCGGCAGGGGTGGGTAGCGGTCGGGATTCTTCTGCCCGGCACCCTCGTGTTTGCCGCGCGTGTCGCCAGTGCCGACGCGCCTGCTCGCGCGCTGGAGCTGTACATCGTGCTGGCGGTCGTGCTGCTGGCGCGGATGACCTACATTCGGCGCACCGGGAGAGCGAATACCGGCGGTCGAGGCTGGGCGTCCCTATTGACGGCCACGGTGGTCGCGATTCTCGTGGTTTCGCTCGGCGCCTCGGCTCCGGCCGACCTTTCCAGCCGGACGATCGAGCCGCTGGCGCGACAGGCCACCGAGACCTACCTGGCCGCGCAGGACCGAACGACCGACTGGATTGCCGATCACACCGGGCTCATGGGCAGCAGGCCCCCGGGGATCGACGATTACCCGCGCTACACCGCCTTCGATGACGCGTTCAGCATCGGTGGTGATCTGAATCTCTCGCAACAACCCGAGGTGCTGGTGGACACCGATGGTCCGGCACCATATCTCTCGGCGCAGAGCTACGACACCTACACCGGGCGTGGCTGGGAATCGACCGTCGCGGATAGCTTCAACGAGGACGGTCCCGATGGCGTTCGATACGCGCCCGAGCTGACCTTCCGGCCCGAGCAGCGGGTACCGTATTCGGCGGCGGTGACGGACGATCGAACCGAGGTGACGATGGAGGTGACGCCGCTCGGGCCGCCGGCCGACATCGTCTTCGCCGATGGCGAGTACCTCACATCGAACGAGCGCGCTTCGGTGCGGATGTCATGGCGTCAGATGCAGGCGGAGCGCTTTCCGCTGCGGGAGATGAGTCTGTCCGAGATCCCGCCGGATTTGACCGGCATCGCGAGCCTCCTGATGGGCGCGCCCGATCTCTCCGTCGAAGGTGACGCCGGTCTGCTCTACCCATCGGTCGCTTCGGATCGCGACCGGCTTCAGGAGGCACGGCGGAGGCTGTCCGACCGGTTCATCGACGTGAGCTGGTCCGTCGCGACCGACGGCCGCGTCGAGGCGATGGTCGTGACCGGCCAGGTGCCGATTTACGACGACAACGTCACTGTGCAGCGGGCAACCGAGCGGCGTGTCAACCAGCCGTACGAGGTGACCTCGCTGGCGAGCGTGGCCACCGAGGACGATTTGCGGAATGCGCCGATCGACTACCCGGCGTGGGTGACAGAGCGGTATCTCCCACTCCCCGAATCGGTCACCGATCGGACGGCATCGCTGACACACTCGGTGACGGCCGGCGCCACCAACCCCTTCGACCAGTCGAAGGCAATCGAAGCCTACCTGCGGGCAACCATCACCTACGATCGCTCCGTGGGCGTGCCCGCGGAGGGGACCGACATCGTCGACCACGTGTTGTTCGAGGATCAGCGCGGGTTTTGCGAGCACTACGCCTCGGCGATGACCGTGATGTTGCGCATTCTCGGTATCCCGGCCAAGACGGTGGTGGGCTATTACCCGGGCGACTGGGACGACGAGCGCCAGGGCTACCTCTACCGCCAGCAAAACGCCCATGCGTGGACCGAGGCATTTTTCCCCGGCTACGGCTGGATCCGGTTCGAGCCGACCGCGTCGCAGCCCGCATCGGTGTTCGATGGCCAGCTCGAGACGGCTACACCGGAGCAGGAGCCGATCGTGCCGACGCCAACCCCGGCGCCGGTGGAAACAGCCGTGCCACCGGTCGCCAGCCCGGCCGTCGATCCGGAAGTGCCGCCAATCGCCCAGACCGAGCCGGAGTCGGCGGACGATGGCGACGATGGGCCGTCGATGCTGATGGTGACCGCTGCCGTCGCTGCCGCGGTGGCGGCGCTGGCGGTGGCCGGATGGCTGATGTTCGGCCGTGGGATCACGCTCGAACCCGGAGCGATCTTTTCGCGGATGGTGCGCTGGGGTCGAGCCGGTGGCGTCGTCGGGGACCCGTATATGACGCCGCGCGAATACGCACGCCGGTTCGGACGTCGCTACCCCGATCTCGCTGGCGACGCCAGGAGGATCGTGGACGTCTACGAGGAACAGCGCTATGGCGGTCACGAGCCGGAGCAGGGACGCCTGCGACATGCGGCGGAGGCGCTGAAAAATGTCCAGCGAGCCGTGATTCGCCGGATCGTGCGGCTGGGTCGCTAAATGCGCGTGTGGCCGCCTGAGTGGTGAGGGCTCGTCTTTGCCGGCGCAACCAATTCGGCATATGCGCGCAGGAAGGGAGCGGAACAGGGATGGCAGGGAAGCGAATCGTCGTCGCCGGGGCGATCAACACGGACCTCGTTGCGGTGGTTGATCGGGCACCGGAGGCGGGCGAAACCGTCACGGGCCAGTCGTTTCACATCTACAGTGGCGGCAAGGGAGCCAACCAGGCGGTCGCGGCGCAACGATCTGGTGCGGCCGTGGCGATGGTCGGCGCCGTCGGCGACGACACTTTCGGGTGTGACCGTCGCGATGAGCTCGGCAGGGACGGCATCGATCTCGATGGCGTGCGTCAGATCGACGGCATGGCATCCGGGGTTGCGCTGATCACGGTCGAGCAGGAGGGTGAGAATCGCATCGCCTACGTGCCCGGTCCGACCTTGATGATCGATGCCGAGCAAGTCCGTGCGACGGTTTTTCGCATTCGTCCGGCAGTTTACCTCCAACCCAACGAGGTGCCGGTAGAGGCGGCCAAAGCCGGCCTGCGCGCGGCGAGGGACGTCGGCGCCGTGACGATCCTCAATGCGGCGCCCGATCCTGAGAAGGTTCACGAGCTATTGGCCGACGTTGACCACCTGATCGTGAATGAAGGCGAGGCTGCGGCATTGCTCGGCCGCATGGGCAGTTTCGCCGAGATGGCCGAAGGGCTTGCCCAGGAAAGTGGCGTCAGCGTCGTGCTGACGGCTGGGGCGGAGGGTGCATACGGGGTTCACGGTGGTGAGGCGGTCCACGTGCCGGCGCCTCCGGTGACGGTGGTCGATACCACGGGCGCGGGGGACACGTTCTGCGGCGCGTTCGCGACACGGATCGCGCGCGGCGACACCTTCGCTGATGCAACGCGCTGGGCAGTTGCGGCAGCGTCGCTGTCGGCGCAGAAGGCGGGAGCGCAACCGTCGATCCCGACAGCCACGGACGTTGACGCGTTTCTGGCAGGGCAGGGGTAGCGAAAACCCTCCCGGCTGCAGCCGGGCGGGTTGAGTGGCGGAAGGGGAGGGA
>CBFGRG010000065.1:0-10668 GCA_965651105.1 uncultured bacterium
TTTCCGTCACTTCCGCCGGATGATCCCGAGTGTGATGACCTGGCCAGCTTCACGTTGTTGATCACCCGCGAGCTGCCGGAGCTGGAGGCCGAGGTCGGCTGCCCGGTAAACATCGCGGAGGAGGCCCCGGCCGGGAAACCGGCGATCCTGCTCGGTCCGTCGCGGGCAAATCCGACGCTGGCGGCGTGGCGGACGGAGCGACCCGATCTTTCCGACGGACCCTGCGTCTCGATCGACCGCGACGCGAACCGGGTGGTCGTCGATGCCGGTACGGTGGCCGGCATGGGCGACGCGATGCAGCTCCTGCGTACCGCGATCGCCGAGCGGCGGGATGTGCTGACGCCGTCCATCTGCGAGAGCGTCGATGCGGTGATCGGGCGGATCGATGCCGAGGTTCGACGGACATTTCCCCGACTGGCCGAGCGGGTTCCTGATTGGTCGGTCGCTGTGGAGCGCGCTCGATCCGGGATGCGTGACGCGGACGACCTCGCCGCATTGCAGACGCTGATGGCGACCCTTGGCGATGCGCATTCTTGGGCGAAGGATGTGCGAGTCAACGGGCGGCTCCCCTACTCGCTCCACGATGACGGTGGGAAAGCCCGGTTCTGGTCGGTTCCAGATGGCTCAGTCGCGTGGTCGGAGGGCGTGCGGCCGGGGGATACCTGCCTGGCGCCCGACCTGGCGCCGTGGCGCGTGCGGACCGGCTCGGCACCGCATGCGCGTTCGTGGAATGTCGGCTACCGGGCCATGCAGGCACCGGTCGGACGTGTGGTGGAGCTGGCAGCGACACGGGCCGATGGCAGCGAGGCCCGCTGGCAGGAGCCCGTGCCACCCCAGCCGTGGGACGACCCGATCGAAACCGGCCGTCTCGATCCGCGCACCGGGTATCTCCGCATTCGGGGTTGGCTGAACACGCCGGCGTGGCGGGACGCCTTCGAGGGCGCGTTGCGGGATGTGGCGAGCTATGAGCGGCTTGTGGTCGACCTGCGCGGCAACGTGGGTGGCGCGCTCGTCGCCGCGCAGGACGCCCGCTCGCGATTCCTGCCGGGCCGGACCGAGCTCGGATCGATCCAGTTCTCGACTGTCACCGGCGCGATGGACCACCGTCACGCGCTGGTTGCCGAGCCGCCGGCAGAGGGGCCGCTGTGGACGAAGCCGGTCCGGTTCCTGGTCGATCCGCTTTGCTACTCGGCGACCGAGGACTTTCTCCAGGGATTGCAGGGCTTGCCGCATGTCCAGATCGTCGGGCAGCGCACAGGCGGCGGCAGCGGCCGGCCGCGCACGATCGCGTTGCGTGAGCATCTGATCGCGACAATCAGTACGGCGCTCACATTCGACCGGTCGGGCCGCTGCATCGAAGGCATCGGTTTCGAGCCGGATATCGCCATTCCGGTCGATCCGCTGCGCCCCGATGTGACGCTCGACGCCGCGCGCACCGGGTGGTGAGACGAAGAGGCACCGGGGGGTAGCGAGGCACGGGGTATACTGACTCCGACGAATCGCAACCGGGTCTCGATGTTGACGGCATTGCCTGCTGGTATCTCGATACCCTGAATGCGACGACGGCACGCTGGTTCCCCGTGGTCACATGCTGGCTACTCGACGAGGACACGCCATGGCGCGAACCACCCCGACTGGCCGGTTCCGTCCGGCTTGCGCCCTGTTCATTTGTTTCGCGATGCTGCTGGCGCTGATGCCGCAGCTCGCGACTGCCCAGGTGGATGATGGCACCGAGGCCACCGACACCGGTACGGCCCGTGCCGGCAAGGTTGCGCTGCGGGTCGACACCACCGGCGCCGTCACCACCTCATCGCTCTTCGCGACATGGGAACAATCCCTCATCGACCTGCAATCGGAGCTGGACACCATCCTGTTTGGGTCCAGGCCGGATCAGGAGATCCTGATCCGCTTCGCAAGTGAGCTCCCCGAAGGCGGTGACTGGACGCCAGTTGGCTCGGTCGTGATGGTGAACGGCACCGCGACCGAGGCCGTGGCGCGACTCGACGGTTTTCTCGATCTGTCCAGCACCGACCAGGAGAATACCTTCCGCAATCTCGTCGCCCGGCGCTGGCTGCTTGGCGTCTCCGACGGCGCCATGCCATCGTCGCTCGTTGACGGCATCGCCGCGTATATCGAACGTCCGGTACTCGCCCGGCAGGCGCGGCAGGCCTCGCTGGCGCAGCAGGCGTACCTGAACGACCTCCTGCCGCAATGGGATGAGCTCCTTGCCGATCCGTCCTCAACCGCCGATCTCGAACCCGACGCGGCGCGGGCGGCCCGTATCGCGGTGGCGTCGTTCCTGATCGAGCGGTACGGGTCGAACATGGTCGGCGATCTCGCCGCCGGTTTCCGCACCAACCCGAATGCCGCACCGGCAGCTGTCGTGGCCGATCTCACCGGGCAACCCGTCGAGCGGCTCGACGCGGCGTGGGATGACTTCATCGCGGTCTGGTTCGCCGGTGGCTGGCGTGCCAACGCCTTCGCCGCGCTCGATCTCCAGCCGGCGCAAGCGCTCTTCGATCGCGGCGCCTATGAGGCTGCCGTCGACCGCGCCAACCAGACCCTTCAGGTGACCACCGCGCTCGACGACCGGGTCGGCAGCTCCGAGGCGGAGATGCTCGTGGCGCAGGGCTCGGTTGGGATGCAGGCCGAGGCGCTGATGCGCGACGCCCAGCAAGCGCTGGAAGACCACGAGTACCACCGGGCGTTGACGCTCATCGACCGCGCAGTCGACCAGTACGCGCTCCTGCCGGAGGACCACCGACCCGACAGCCTGATCGACACCTGGCGCGAGATGGCGACCGACGGCATCGCCGCCGTTGACCGCCTCCAGCGCGCCACCACGGAATTCGACGACTGGTTCTCGATGCGGGCGTCCCGCGAGGATGCCGTCACGGCCGGATCGGTCTTCGCCGATCTCGGCGACACCGAGCGGATGGCCCTGGCCCAGCAACTGGTCGACGATCTCGACGACCGATTCCTGACGCTGGTGCTGGCGCTCGGCGCGGCACTGGTGGCGCTGGTTGGCTGGCTCGCCGTCTGGAGCTGGCACCGCTCGCCCGGCCGCATTCGGTGGCCCGGGCTGGCCGACCTTGCGCGTCAGGAGGCCCGGTCATGATCTCGCCACGTGCTGTGATCCGCGACCGCCACATCGCCGTGCCCCGTGTCCCCGCGATGCGCGCTCCCGCCGTGCCGCGGGTGTGGAGGCGATTGTCGCGCCGCCACCTGCTCTGGCTGGCGATGTGGGCGCCATGGTGGGTCGGCAACGAGTTGCCTCCCCCTCCCCTGCCCCGATCGGGAGAGGCCGATATGGCCGATCCGCCAGCGGGCACGCCCGGGGCGTGGCTGCTCGACACCCTTGACGAGCTCAAATTCCGGTTCGGCCTGGCATGGACATTCGCGCTGGCGCTGCGCGGAGCATGGCTCGGCGGTGTGGCAGGCATCCTCTGGTTGCTGCTCGGTCTGACCGGGGCGGTATCGTCGCCGGAACCACTCGACCTTGCCGTCCTCGCCGGTGTCGGCGCTGCGCTGGGGCTGGTGCTGCGGCTGTTCCACCGGCCGCGTTACGCGCAGATCGCGCTGTTGCTCGAACGCGCATTCGATCTTCGGTCGCGTCTCTCCACCGCGGTTGCGGGGCTGCGCTTCGACGCGGTCGAAGCGAGCGGGTTGCATCAGCTCCAGCTTGCCGACGCCGCCAATGCGCTCGATCGGTCGCGCTCGCAATTGCGGCCGGTCCACTGGGTGCCTGTCCGGGAAGTGTTCATCGGGCTGATCGTCGCGTTGGCGTTGCTGCTCCTGCTGGTGGCACAACGGCCGGAGGGGGAGATCGACGCGGTCTCCATGAGTGGCGTGCCCCCGTTTGTCCCGGTGTCGGAGCGGTTGGCGGCCGCGAGCGAGCAGGCGCCGCCACCCGAGATGCCAGACCCGGTCACCCTGCAGGAGGTCGAGGACACAGCCCGCACCTCCAATCAGGCGCGCGAGGATCTTGAGACCATCGCCGGGGCGCTTCAGACCAACCCGATTACCGCTCCAGCCGGCGACGCGATCGCGAACGAGGACTATTCCCGCGCGAACCAGCAGCTCGACGAGTCTGCCGAGGATGCCACCCAGCAGTCACCGGCCGACCGCGAGCAGCTGGCGGACGAGCTCGACGAGGCGGGCGACAACATCTCCGATCAGAACCCGGAGCTGGCCGACTCTGCTCACCGTGCCGCGGACGATGTGCGCAGCGGCGAGGATACCGGCGGTTTGGGCGACCTCGGCGACCAGATCGAGCGCACCGGCGAGAATGTCATTCCGCAGCAGTCCGACGGCGGCGAGCTGTCCGATTCGGCCTCGGACCAATCCGGCGATACGCAGTCTGCGTCGGCCGGGGGTGGCGATTCGTCGCAGGCGCAGCAGCCGCAACCCGGCGAGCAGGGTGCGGGACAAACAGAGGCCTCGTCACAGGGGGATCCCGGCTCGGGTATGAGTGCCAGCGCCGGGACAGGCGAGTCAGGTGAAGATGGATCGACCTCGCAGGGTGGTGAGGGCGGCCAGGGGGACCAGCAGGCCTCGGACGGCAGTGGTCAGGCGGGGGAGCAGCCTGGCGAAGGGCAGCCCGAGGGGGCGAGCGCGGGCGAGGAGGGACAGCCGGGTTCTGCCAGCGAGGCAGGCGGCAGTACCAGCGGCAGCCCGAACGAGGAAGGCGAATCGTCACAAGGCTCCGGCGCCGGCGGGGGTGAGCGCGACGCCAACGATCCCACCGACGAGGGCGGCAGCGGCGGTGGCGGCGACATGGACAACGAAGACCAGGCGCCCGAGTCCGGTCAGGGCGAGGCGGGAGATCCCCCTCCCGGCGGTGACGGCGAGGGTGGCGATGAGCAGCGTGGCACCGCCGGCGGCGGCTCTTCGGTGCAACTTCCCGGCACCAGCGACGAGCGCGTGCGGTCGGGGTCCGACATCGGCGCGTCGAGTGTCGGCAGCGGTGGTGGCATTGGCGCCGCCGCTGGTGATTCCGGTGGGGCTGCGAGTGGTTCGACCGGACCCGACCCGAACGCTGTGCCGGCCCAGTGGCGCTCGGTGGTGGAGGACTACTTCCGGGAAGGTGGCGCGCCATGAGCGTTCGTTCGCTGTTGCGTGCCATCACCGGTGGTTGGACAGGCGGGTCGCCGGATGGTGCCTCTCGGACCGGCGCGTCGTTTTCGGCTGGGCAGGGCCTGCTGCCCGAAGAGGCGACGCTGGGCCGCCTGCGACGCTTCGCGCTCAACCACGGACTGCGGCCGGTCGACGGGCTTGTCGGTGAGCATCGCTCCCGGCGGCGCGGTGCGGCGCCGGAATTCAGCGATTTTTCGCCCTACACGCCCGGCGACGACATGCGCCGGATCGACTGGAACGCCTACGCGCGATTCGAGACGCTGTATGTGCGGGAGAGCGAGGTTACGACCGAGCTCGATGTGCATCTCCTGATCGACACCAGCGCTTCGATGGCGTGGCAGGCGGCCGGACGCGAGAGCAAGCTGCGCCTGGCGCAACGTACCGGCGCGCTGCTGGCGTGGATCGCACTGGCGCGGGCGGATCGAATCACGATCGCGGCGCTCGGTGGCGAGCGAATCGAACCCTTTGGGCCCGTGCAGGGGCGCGGCATGGTGGTGCCGGCGGTGTCGCATCTGGCGGGGATCGAGGGCGGTGGCGACGCTCCCCTGCTCGACGCGGTTGAGCGATATGCCCACGGAC
Source organism: uncultured bacterium (assembly GCA_965651105.1). Taxonomy (GTDB): domain Bacteria; phylum Chloroflexota; class Chloroflexia; order Thermomicrobiales; family UBA6265; genus JACCVC01. The sequence continues at coordinate 5,716 of CBFGRG010000065.1, forward strand.
GACCCCGTGCCGGCCTGCTGATCGTGATCAGCGACCTGATCGGTGTCGAACAGGAGGCGCTGGACCGCGTGCTCGCTGGCCTGGCAAATCGGCGGTGGCGGGTGGTCGTCCTCCACGTCGAGGATCCGCTCGAAGCAGATCCGTCCGAGCTTGCGACGGCGCACGAGGTGATCGAGATCGAGGATCCCGAGAGCCGCCAGCGGCAACGCGTCAATCTCCAGCCAGACACAGTCGGGCGCTATGTGCGCGGCCGCGATTCGTGGCTGGCCGACCTGGCGGCGACCGCGACGCGGCGGTCGGTGCCCTTCGTTCGGCTCTCTGCCGGCATGCGTGCCGATCCGGAGGTGCTGCTGCGGCTGGAGCGGGCGGGGGTGATCGTCGCATGAGCTGGCTCTTCCCCGCTGGTATCGGCGCCGGCCTCGCGATCGTCGCCATCATCGCGCTGCACATGCGCCACCGGCTTCCGGAGGTCCTCCCCTTCCCCCAGCTCGCCTTTTGGCCACGTGTGCCGAGTGAAACGCGAGAGTCGCCCCGCTGGCGGAAGCCACCGTTGACGCTGCTCTTCCTGCTGCAGTTGCTGGCGGCGTTGCTGCTGGTGCTCGCCTTCATGCGGCCGGCGATTTCCGGACTCGACGCCTTCGGCGGGCAGCGGACCGGCGCTATCCATCATGTGATCGTGCTCGATGGCTCAACCAGCATGCTGGCGCGAACGCCGGACGGATCGACCCGATGGGATGACGCTCGCGAGCGGGTCGAGGATCTCCTCGGTGGCTGGCAGGAAGGCGACGGGCTGACGCTCGTGGTCGCTTCGGGGCAGCCGATCGTGCGCAGCGCCGCCGATGGTCGCCAGCTCGATGACGTCAGGGAGTGGCTGGACGACCTCACGGTGCCTGGCGGTACCCCGGACGGCGCTGCCGTCACCCGCTTGCTCGACAGCGCTGCCTTGCCGGACCTCGACCGGCGGGCCACAGTCATCACCGACGGTGGTTTGGCGATCGACGGTGCGGCGGAGACGATCACGGTCGGTGATTCCGCGCCCAACGCCGGCATCGTGCGGACGACGACCGCACCGCTCGACAATGGAGGGTTGCTGGTCGAGGCGACGGTGCTGCACGATCGTCCCGGCACCGAATCGATACCGTGGGTGGCGCGCACGCCGGATCGCGACATCGCCTCCGGGACGGTCACGCTGGCCGGCGGTGCGAGCGGCACGTTCGAGGTGCGGCTACCGGCTGGTTTGACCCGGGTGACGCTGGAGATCGTGTCTGACGACGCGCTGCCGGCCGACAACACCGCCGTCGTCCAGCCGGGCGGCAGCGGTGTCACGGGGATGTCGATCGTGCTTGTCAGCGACGTGCCAGGGCCGCTCCAGCGGGCGCTGGAGGTGCTGCCGGGTGCGAATGTCGAGGTCTACCCCACCACGACGCCCGGTATCCGCGACATTGCCGCCACGGCCGACCTCGTTGTCTATCAGGCGGCCGCGCCGAACCCCGATGACATGCCCGATGTGCCGATGTTGCTGGTCCAGCCGGCAGGGCTCGACGAGGCGTGGCAGGTCTCGGGTGTATCGCCCGATCCGCGACTCGGGGACGTGTCGCTGGACGATCCGGTGCTGCGTGATGTGCCGCTCGACGGCATCGCCTGGGCCGAGACGCCGGTGTACGTGCTGCCGGATGACGCCAGGGTGCTCGCTGCCGGCAGCGATGGCGATCTCGAGGTGCCGCTGATCTGGCGTGGCACGCTCGGCGACCAGTCTTATGTCGCGTGGGCATTCGATCCCGCGGCGTCCAACATCTCCAGCCGGGTGACCTTCCCGTTGCTGGTGGCGCAGACGGTCGCTTCACTGGCCGGTTCCGGTGGAGAGGACGCGGTGACCCCCGGTACCGTGGTGACGCTGCCGGTCGCCTCGGAGGCGGCGCGTGTGCAGGTGGAGCGCCCCGACACTGGAACCTTGACCGTTCCCACGCATGTCGAAGCCGATGGATCGATGGCGGCGTCGATTCCGGTCACGAGCGACGCCGGAGTCTGGATCGTGTCGGTGCACGATGACGACGGCGCGGAGATCGACCGGGGCACGCTCATCGTCAATGCCGGCGATCCCGTCGAGTCGCGCCTGCGGGATGCCAGTCCGGTCACGATCGGTGCCGGGGGCGGCGCGTCGGCTGACGGTGGCGACCAGCAGGGCAGCGTGCTGACCGAGGTTTGGCCGCTGCTGGCGGCCGCGGCGGTCGTGGTCATTGTTGCCGAGTGGTGGCTGTGGCTGGTGCGCTCGATGTCCGGTCGCCGTGTAACGGGAGGGCAGCCGTCGTGACGCTCTCCTGGATGCGCCCCGAGGCCCTGTGGTGGCTGGCGCTGGTACCGCTGCTGACGGTGTTGCCTCCCCTGCTCCTGCGGCGGCGGATGCGGCTTGGCCGGATGCGGATGGCGCTGCGAACCGCGATCGTGGCGTTGCTGGTGGTCGCGATCGCCGGGCCCATGGTGCTCATGACCGGAGCCGAGTCGACCACGATTTTCCTGATGGACCGTTCCGGCAGCGTGCAGGCTACCTCGGGCGACGCCGCGCAGGTCTGGATGGAGGAGGCGATCGATGCGGCCGGTCCACAGCAGGCGGTGATGATCGCCGATTTCGGTGGGCAGACCGAGCGGCGAGCCGGACCTGGCTCCGGCGGGGCTATTGACACTGCGGTGGGTGACGCGGGCGAGATCGACCCCAGCGCGACCGATATCGAGTCGGCGCTGGCAGCATCTGGCGCGGTGCCGCTCGGCGGGGCGCGGGTCGTGCTGCTGTCGGACGGTGCCGAAACGAGCGGGCAGGCTCAGCGCGAGATCGAGACCCTGCGCGAAGCCGGCATACCGGTCGATGTGATTCCGCTGACCGGCATCCCGGAGGACGAGCTGCGCATCACCGGTCTCTCCGGCCCGTCGGTGACGTGGGCGGGGCGCGACGAGACGATCACCGCCTACGTCGATGGAGGCGCGTCGGGCACGGTGCCGGTCGTGCTGGAGATCGATGGCGAGACGGTCGACACTCGCGACCTCGCCCTCGGCGGCGGCACGGCGGTCTCTTTCGATCTGCCGGCGCTCGATCCGGGCTTCCACACGGTCGAGGTTCGCCTTGAGCCGGGCGAGCTTCACGATCCGGTTGCCACGAACGATGCGTGGCCGATGGGCATCATTGTTCGCGAGGCGCCGCTCGTCGCGATCGTCTCGCCGGAAGGCGGCGACAGCGGACGCCTCGCCCAGGCGATTGAGGCCCAGGGCTTCCGCACGGAGGCGGTCGCCTCCCCTGCCCTTCCCGGTCAGGTTGATGACCTCGAGCGGTGGGACGCGGTCGTGTTGAACAACGTGCCCGCGTGGGACCTGCAAACCGGCGCGCAGGAAGCGCTGATCGACTTCGCCCGCCAGGGTGGCGGCGTGCTCGTGCTGGGCGGCACCGCCAGCTACGGGCCTGGCGCCTACGCGGCCACGCCGCTGGAGTCCATGCTGCCGGTGACCGTGAAGGTCACGGACGGGCGCGACCGGCCACGGGTGGCGGTGTTGCTGGTGATCGACCGTTCCGGGTCGATGGCCTATGGCGAATCGACCAGCGGCGCGCCGAAGATCGAGCTGGCGCGGGATGGCGTGGTGACGGCGGCGAGCGCGCTGGTCACTGGCGATCAGGTTGGCGTGGTTGCGTTCAATGACGAGCCGGTCTGGGCGTTGCCGATGACGACGCTGGAGGGTGAGAACCCCGAGGACCTGATCGCGGGGTCGATCAGCGAGCTTCACGCCGACGGTGGCACCGAGCTGTTCCCGGCGATGCAGGTCGCGGTCGACGCCATGCGAAACGTCGACGCCGATGTGCGGCACATCATCATCCTGTCGGATGGCCGCTCGCGCGGGGCGGAGCGCGACAGCTACTTTCGGTTGCTCGACGATGCGAACGCCTCGGGCATCACGGTTTCGACACTCGGGCTCGGCTACGATGCCGACACCTCGCTGCTGGAGGACGTCGCGGCGCAGGGCGGTGGCCGCTACTACTACGTCGAGAACCCGGACAGCATTCCCCAGATTACCTTCGAGGAGGCGCGCGCGGCCGGTTCGCAATCCGTGCTTCGCGGCAGCTTCACACCGGTGCAGCTTTCGCCGAGTCCGATCATGGCCGATGTCGAGGCCACGGCGATGCCGCCACTGGACGGGTACAACTTCGCCGGCGCCCGCCCTGGCGCTCAGGTGGTGCTCGCCTCCGATCGGCGCGACCCGTTGCTGGTGCAGTGGCAGTTCGGGCTCGGCCGCGTGGTGGCGTGGACCGGCGACAGCGGCAATGATTTCGCCGCCGGCTGGGGCGCGTGGGACGGGTACGATCGTTTCTGGGGCAACACCCTGTCGTGGGCGTTACCCGACCCTGCCAACCTGCGTTACGACGTTGCCGTAACCGAGGCAGGCGACGACGCCGTGATTTTCGTGCGGCGGGCTGGCGCCCTCTCCCCTGCCCCGCCGAAATCGACGGTGACGATTCGCAACGCCTCCGGCGAGGTTGTCGGTGAGCCGACGCAGCTGGCCGACACAAACGGCACGATTGCCGTGCCGGTGTCGGACGGGCCAGTGTGGGCGGTCGAGATCGACGATGGCGGCGAGATCGAGACGCAGGCGGTGGCGTTGACGCCGGGTGCCGAGTGGCAGCCGTCGGCCGGCGGTGGAACGTTGCTGCGTTCGATCGCGAATCAGACTGGTGGCCGGGAGCTGTCGCTGGAGGACGAACCGTCGATGGTGTTCGATGGGGACACGCTCGGTTCCGGGAGGCAGGAGGCGGTCGGTGTCTGGTGGGTGCCGGCGCTTGCCGCGCTGGCGGCATTCCTGGTCGATATCGCGCTGCGCCTCGGGGTCACCTTCCGCAGGCGCTCCTCCATCGCGGCGTAGCTCCCTCCCTCTGCCATCGCCGGAAGCCGGCCCTCCTCGTTCCGATACACACCT
>CBFGRG010000066.1:0-10632 GCA_965651105.1 uncultured bacterium
CGTATCAGTCGTCCATCAGCTCGTGCTGGCGAGCGAGCATTGCGGCACGGTCCGCATCGGTGGCGTCGTCCCAACCGAGCACGTGCAGCAACCCATGCAGCACCAGGAACCGGAGCTCACGCAGGACCGGCCAGTTGTGCTCCTCCGCATTCCGAGCGGCCGTATCGACGGAAATCACGATATCCCCACCCTGCTCTCCGTCCTCCGGGTCGTAGGGAAAGGTGATGATGTCGGTCGGCGACGGGTCGCCCATGAACGCGCCATGCAACCGGGCAATTTCGCCATCGTCGACGAAACGGAAGGCGAAGCTCCACGCTCCTGCCCTCCCCTCCTCAGCCAATCCATGACGCAGCAGACGCCCGACGTCCTCATCGCCAAGCGGCTTCGGGGCCGGATGCTCCCAGTCGACAGTTACCTCACAGGTTAATGGCATCGCCGTCCTTGTCGGTTTCAGGTTCCTAATCCGTCGCAAGCTGCGCCAGTCGTTGCTTGACCTCATCCGCGAGGCGGCGCCCATCGACTCGACCATCGGTCGACTTCGACAATAGCCCCATCAGCTTGCCCATATCCTTCGGGCCTTTCGCGCCGGTCTTCGAGATGCCATCCTCGATGAACTCGCGCAGCTCCTCGTCGGTCATCTGCTGCGGCAGGTACGACTCGATGATCTCAAGCTGGATCTGCTCCTTGCCCACAAGATCGTCACGACCGGCCGACTGAAACTGCTCGATCGACTCCTTGCGCTGCTTCGCCTGCTGCTGGAGCAGCTGCAGCTCCTCGGCGTGCTGCAAGTCGTGTCGGACCTCGATCTCCTTCTTCTTCACTTCCGAGATCAGCAGCCGAATCGTGTCGCGCCGGGAGGTATCGCCTGATTTCATCGCGGCCTTCAGGTCGTTCTGCAACCGCGTCTTGAGTGCCTCGGCCATGTCGACTACCCCTTGTGATCTGTGACGGCAAGCGGTCCGAGCGGAGCGCCGCCCATGACATGCAAATGCAGATGAAACACCGTTTGGCCCGCCTCTTCGCCGACGTTCGTCGCTATGCGGTAACCACGATCGCCGAGTGCTTCCCGGCCGGCGCGATTGGCCGCCTCGACCACTCCGGCGAGCAGGTCCCGATCGCCCGCACCGACCTCGGCGATCGAAGCGACGTGGCGCTTCGGCACCGCCAGCAGATGCACCGGGGCCTGGGGGGCGATGTCGCGAAAGACCACGGCGTCGTCGGTTTCGAGCACGATATCGGCCGGAATCTCGCCCGCAACGATCTTGCAGAACAGGCAATCAGGGTCGGACATGCTACCGTACCTTTCGGAATGTTTCGGCGAACCCGGGCTTCGCGCCCGTTGAGGCTACGAATCCAGTATGCCAGAACTCCCTGAGGTCGAAACGGTCCGAGCCATCATCGCTCGGGAGTTGCCGGGTCGGACCGTCTCCGGCACGACGTTTGGCGCCTTTCCCGGCGTCGTGGGCGATGTGACGCCAGATACGTTTGCCGCGATGGTGACCGGCCGAACATTCGGGGAGCCGGAGCGCCGGGGCAAATACCTGCTGCTGCCACTCGACGATGACACGTCGCTTGTTGTGCATCTCCGCATGACGGGCAGGTTGCTCGTGCTGCCCTCCGCGGCGCCGCCGGCCCGCTTCGAACATCTCGCAATCCACCTCGACAATGGAAACGACCTGCGATTCGCCGACCAGCGAAAGTTCGGCCGGGTCCTGCACGTGCCATTCGATGACGCGCGTGCACATCTCGACACCAGGTTGGGACCGGAGCCGCTCGAACGGAGGTTCACGACCGACTACCTGCGTGAGCGCCTTCGCGGGCGGACGGCGCCGATCAAGGCCTTCCTCCTCGATCAGCGGCACATTGCGGGACTCGGCAACATCTACGTCGACGAGGCGCTCTTTCGATCGCGCATTCACCCGCTCACGCCAGCCGGCACGCTGACCGAGTCGCAGGTCCGGTCGCTGGTCCGCTCCATCCGGCAGGTCCTCCGCTCCGCTATCGCCAATCAGGGCACGACGTTCTCGACGTTCGAAAATCCGTACGGCGAGCGCGGCACCAACGCTGAGGTGCTGAAGGTCTATGGGCGCGCGAAGCGTGGTGAGCCCTGCCTGCGCTGTGGCGCTCCCCTTGCCTGGATACAGCTCGGCGGACGCGGCACGAGCTTCTGCCCACGATGCCAGCGCCAGAATGTGAATTAGCTGCCGCATCTGATCCTGATCCTGATCGTGCGTCGGCTGCGTTGGACGGACGGCCGCATCCGGCACAGCCGATGACCGTGTGGCCACGTTTCTGCGAACCGGACTCGCAGGAGGAGCGCACATGTCACGCATCTACACCATCGGCCACTCGAACCGGGACATCGGGGACTTCATCGATTTGCTCGCGGAGCACGACATCGAGCTCCTGGTCGACATCCGCACCGTGCCGAAATCTCGCCACAACCCGCAGTTCGGGCAGGACCAGCTGCCCGCGAGCCTGGAAGCGTCGGGGATCGCCTACTGTTATATGAAGGACCTCGGCGGCCTCCGCAAGACGAACGCGGACTCTCCCAACGGTGGCTGGCGCAATGCATCGTTCCGCGGTTACGCCGACTGGATGCAGACCGAAGCGTTCTCCACCGCCGTGGATGAGCTCATCGAACTGGCGCGAACGCAGGTGACAGCCGTCATGTGCGCCGAAGCGGTGCCGTGGCGCTGCCACCGCTCGCTGGTGGGCGACGCGCTCCTCGTGCGCGACATCGAGGTGGTCGACATCATGGGGCCGGGAAGCACACGACCGGAGAAGCTGACTCCCTTCGCAGTGGTCGAGGGGACAACGATCACCTACCCGCCGTACGCGGACGATTCCGGCGAGTAGTCCAGGAAGACTCGGCCTTTCGACCGGAGATGGCACACGTAAGCGAAAGAGTGCGCAGGCTCAGGAAAGCGAGCCTGCGCACACGTGATTCTGGGTCAGCCCGCAATCATGGCGAGAATCGCCCTGGGCATCTTGCAGATGACCGTGTAGGCGGGATCGTAGACGTTGCCGATTTCGTATTCGACCGTCTGCCCCATCAGCGTGCTGGCGGATCGCACATCGAGCCCATAGTCGGTCCCGAGCCAGCGCGTCATTTCCGTCGTCGCATGCTGAAGCGCTTGATCGAGCGGGCGCGCGTTGCCGGCGGTGAAGATATACGCCTCGTCCTCGCCACGCGGCCAGCCGATCGTCCACCCCTTCCGCACCTCAACGGTGAACTCGACCTCCATTGAGGTCTCGACACCCGTGCCGCTGATCTCCCCGTCGCCCTGGCAGGCATGGCCATCGCCGAGGTGAAAGAACGCGCCCTCGACGAACACAGGCAGGTAGACGGTGACACCCTCGCGGAACCCGCGATAGTCCATGTTGCCGCCGTGCTCTCCCGATGTGAAGCTCGAGATCGCCTGCCCATCCTTCGGCGCGACACCGAAACTCCCCAACATCGGCCGCAGCGGCACCGCCAGGTCCTCCAGGCCGGGTACCGGCTCGCTCGGCCGAACCGTCCCGGCCTCGACGTCGATGTCCCAGTCGATGACCGGGGTGCCCGGCAGGCTCGGCACGAAATCGGGATCGACGACGTGCTCGGCGTGCGAAGTGCTCGCCCACCCCGTTGGGCGGTTCGTTCTGATCCGGTCGAAGCGCACCGCCAGTGTATCGCCCGGCTGGGCGTCTTCGATGAAGAACGGTCCGGTCTGTGGATTCGGCCGTTGCGCAACCTGGTTTTTCTCGAGATCGAACCCGCGAGCATCAACAGTCGTTGTGATCACCGTATCGCCCGAGGCGATGCGCAACACCGGCTCGTGCTGCCCGAACGTGTTTTTCCATGTCGTCGGTGTGAAACGATGGATCGCCACCCCTGATCTCCCTTTGCACCCGGTTCGTGACCGAATTGTGCTGATTCTGTCAAGTTCGCCGTGATCGTCGCAGAACTGACATGAAGTTGAAACGTCATTCGACGGATTATCACACGGGTTTCATGTTCCCGCTGCCAGACTCGGATGAAGGAATCGCAATGGTGCGATTGTCGCCGTCCGCGATGCCGCGAATGGCGATTTCCGACCAAGGTAGTCCCCGCATTCGGGGACGGGAGGTTCAGGTATGTCAGACAAGCTGAACGACCTGCAAGAGAAGCGCCTCAACCGACGTTTGGTCATCGGCAGCATGGGTGCGGCAGCGGCCGTCCCGGCAGCCGGCGCAATCCTCGGGGGTATCGGCGGACAGGCCGCCGCTCAGGACAGCGAGCTTTCGGGGTCGGCGAACGATATCATCGCCGAGCGCGAGCTGACGCCGGAAGATGTCACCGCGGCCCTTGAAACCTATATGCCGTCCGGCAAGATGGACGAGTACATGATGTTCGCGTCGAGCGGGCACGCCGGCCAGGTTTTCGCTATCGGTGTCCCCTCGATGCGCCTGTTCCGAACCATCGCGGTCTTCACCCCCGAGCCCTGGCAGGGCTACGGATTCAGCGAGGAAACCAGGGCCGTCCTCGCAGGCGGAAACATCAACGGCAAGCAGATCAATCACGGCGACACCCACCACATTGCCCTGAGCGAGACCGACGGCACCTACGACGGCAAGTATTGCTTCATCAACGAGAAGGTCCACGGTCGCATCGGCGTGATCGACCTGGAAGACTTCGTCACCAAGCAGATCGTGAAGAACCCGTTGCTCGTCAGCGAGCACGGCGGCTGCTTCGTCACCCCAAATACCGAATACATCCTCGAAGCCGACCAGTACTCAACGCCACTCGGCGTGGGCAAATACGCGCCCTTGAGCGAGTTCAAGGAGCAATATCGCGGCCTGGTCGTGTTCTGGAAGTTCGACCGCGAGGCCGGGCGGATCGTTCCCGAGGAATCATTCGGCATCGAAACCCCGCCCTACATGCATGATCTCGCCGACGCCGGCAAGGGGCCGAGCGAGGGCTTCGCATTCTGGAACACCTTCAACACGGAGATGGCGACCGGCGGCATCCTCGATGGGAACCCACCCATGGAGATCGGCGCATCCCAGAACGACATGGACTACATGCACGTCGTCGACTGGAAGAAGGCCGAGCAGGTCGTCGCCGATGGCAAGGCCGAGCAAATGAATGACTTCACGGTCATTCGCATGGACGTCGCGATCGAAGAAGGACTGCTCTTCAACGTGCCGGAGCCAAAGAGCCCGCACGGCGTCGACGTTACCCCGAACGGTGAATACATCGTCGTCTCCGGCAAGCTCGATCCCCACGTGACGGTGTTCTCGTTCGCCAGGATCAGGGAGCAAATCGACAGCGGCGAGTGGGATACCGATGAGTTCGGCGTGCCCATCCTCGATTACGAAAGCTGCCTGGAGGCGCAGGTCGAGCTCGGCCTCGGCCCGTTGCACACCCAGTTCGACAACCAGGGCTACGCCTACACCAGTCTCTTCCTGGATAGCGCCGTCGCCCGATGGTCGCTCGGCGGCTCGTACAGCGATGACGGCTGGCAGCTCGTCGAGAAGGTGCCGATCCACTACAACGTCGGTCACATCTCGGCCGCCGGCGGCGACACCGCCGAGCCGGACGGCGACTTCCTCGTGGCGCTCAACAAGTGGTCGGTCGACCGCTTCCCGCCGGTCGGGCCGCTGCTGCCGCAGAACCTGCAGCTGATGGACATCCGCGAGGACAAGCAGTTCCGCCCGCTGTACGACATGCCGATGGGCTCGGGCGAGCCGCACTACGCGCAGATCATCAAGACCGAGAAGCTGGCGGCGATCGATACCTACCCGCAGGACGACGACAACGTCGGCTGGGACGCCATCAACAACGAGTTCCACCCGGAAGGCATCGGCGCCGGCCAGGAAACGATCGAGCGCGACGGCAACAAGGTGACCATCCACGGGACCGTCTGGCGCAGCCGGATCACGCCGGATGTGGTGGAGGTGAACGAAGGCGATGAGGTGACCTGGTACGTCACCAACATCGAGAAGGCCAAGGACGCCACGCACGGCTTCGTGCTCGGCGGCCAGGATATCAGCCTCAGCCTCGAACCGGGCGAGACCGAGACGATGCGGTTCGTCGCCGACACCCCTGGGGTCTACCCCTACTACTGCACGGAGTTCTGCTCCGCGCTGCACATCGAAATGGCCGGGTACTTCCTCGTGAAGCCAGCCGAATGATGTGAACCTGGCCGGGCGGGAGTCCCGCCCGGCCAGAACCCTTCCCTGACGGTCCGTTGCGCAACGGCGCGCCCGGGCCACGGAGTGACGATCATGGCAAGCATCGCAACGGGGTATGCAGAAAGCACACAGACTTCCGGAAGAATCCTCTCTCGCGCGCTATCGCGGTTCAACCTTCCTCGCACGCTGATCATGCTTGCGGCCATCCTGTTCGCGGCATCAGTGGCGTTCGAATACTGGTCGCTGACGCTTCACGCGCCGCAGTATCCCGACGGCCTCGAGGTGACGATCTTCACCCACGAAGTCGTCGGTGATGTGAGCGAGGTCGACGGCCTCAACCACTACATCGGCATGATGCCACTGGCCGAGGCCGCCGAGTTCGAGCGCAAGATCGCGGGGCCGGCGACGGTGATCATCATCCTCGCCGCATTCGTCGCATCGGTGATGCGTCCCAGGTGGAGCGCGCTGCTCGCGATCGGCGTTGTGCTGTTCCCGATTGTGTTCGCGATTGATCTCTACTTCTGGCTCTACCGGGCGGGGCACGACCTCGATCCGACCGCGGCGCTGAGCAGCAGCATCAAGCCATTTACCCCAGCCATCCTCGGGGAAGGTATCGTCGGCCAGTTCTCGACGACGGCTCACTTCGGCACCGGCTTCTGGATCGCCGTCGCGGCCGCGGTTCTGGCGCTCGTGGGCATCGTCGGCAGGATGCGCGAGGGACGCTCGCGGGCCGCCCGATGAGCAACATCACGCACGCCCCGTGGCGCATCCTTGCCCTCTTCCTGGTGGCGCTGGCACTTTTCGCCCCCTGGACCCAGCAGGTCACCGCCGAAGAGACCAGCATCCCCGTCGACGCGACCCGCGTCTGCGAGACCTGCGACACCACCGACCTCCAGGGTGCGATCGACAATGCCGTCGACGGCAGCACCATCGTTGTGGAAGGTGGTCAGTTCGATGGGCCGATCGAGATCGCAAGACCGCTCACCTTGATCGGCACCGACAACGCGACGATCGACGGGCACAACGAAGGCACCGTCGTGCGCATCACCGCGCCGGACGTCACGCTTCAGGGGTTCACGATCCTCAATAGCGGATCCAGCTTCGACAAGGAAGACAGCGGGGTCTACGTCGATCGCGGCGACCGGGCGAAACTCCTCGACAACGTGATCCTCGACACCCTGTTCGGCGTCAACGTCGCGCAGTCACCCGGCATCGTCATCTCGGGAAACCACATCGTCGGGAAGGACGTCGAGATGGGCGTTCGCGGTGACGGGATCAAGGTGTGGTACAGCCACGAGACCGAGATCACGCACAACCGCGTTGAGCGATCGCGCGACCTGCTGGTCTGGTACTCGAATCACGTCGCGGTCAACGACAACGTCGTGGTGGACGGCCGCTACGGGTTCCACTTCATGAACAGCGACGACGGCGAGTCGTCACGAAACCAGCTCATCGACAACTCTGTCGGCATCTACCTGATGTACGGCAAGCGTTTCATCGTCCACGACAACCTGCTGCAAGGCAGCCGTGGCCCTTCGGGGCACGGTCTGGGCCTGAAAGAGATCGACGGCGTGGATGTTCAGGGCAACATCATCCACGACAACCGAATCGGGGTGTACATCGACACCTCGCCGCTGTCGTACGACGTCTACAACACCTTCGACACCAACCTGATCGCCTACAACGACATCGGGCTGGGTCTGCTGCCATCGTCCACGCGGAACATCTTTACCCGCAACAGCATGATCGACAACCTCGACCAGGTCTCAGTGCTTGGCGGCGGGCCGCTCGGTGAAAACACCTGGTCGGTGGACGGGGTCGGCAACTTCTGGAGCGACTACGCCGGCTACGACGCCGACGGCGATGGAATCGGCGACGTTGCGTTCAAGAACACGCAGCTCTCCGAGCAGCTGATGACGTCGTGGCCCGTGCTCCAGCTCTTCCGCTTCAGTGTCGCCGAGACCGCCGTGGACTTCGGCTCGAAGGCGGTGCCGGTGTTCCGCCAGGAACCGATCTTCGAGGACGCGCATCCGCTGGTCTCTCCCGTCATTCCGGCCAACGTCACGGTCCCCAACAAGGGCCAGGATGCCGGCACGGCACGGCTGTGGTCGCTGGCGTTGCTGGGACTCGCCGGCGCGGCGGTTGCCTGGGGCGCGATGGCGCACCGCCCCGCTGCACGATATCGAGGCGCGGGGTCGCCGCTGCCTCTCAATCCGTCACTCACCCGCCAGCGCGGGCGCGCGTGACAGAGGTACAGGCCATGATCCAACTCCATGATGTTGTGAAGCGATACGGCGCGCGCAATGCCGTCGATCACGCCACCTTCGACGTTCCGGAAGGTACGTCCCTCGCGCTTTGGGGCTCCAACGGCGCCGGCAAGACGACCCTGATCAGGTGCATCCTCGGCGTCACCGGCTACGAGGGAGACGTCCGCGTCGATGGCATCTCCACCCGCCGAAAGGGCAAGGAAGCACGCGCGCGTATCGGCTACGTTCCGCAGAGCATGCCGACCTTCGATGTCAGCGTGGCCGAGATGGTTCAGCTCGTCGCGCGGCTGCGGCGCGCGGACCCCCGGCCAGGCCTGGAGCAGCTGGAGGCGTTCGGACTCGGCCACACGCTCAAGCAACCGGTAGCCAGCCTGTCGGGCGGCATGAAGCAAAAGATGGCGCTGACCCTGGCGCTGCTCGGCGATCCGCCGATCCTGCTGCTGGACGAGCCGACCGCGAACCTGGACGCCCGCAGCCAGTCCGAGCTGATCGCGACGCTCGTCGATCTCAAACATCAGGGCCGCACCATCGTTTTCACGTCGCACCGCTGGAGCGAGGTGCGGGCACTCGCCGACCGGGTCGTCCGTCTCGAATCGGGGAAGACGGTCGGATACGGAACCGTCCAGGAGATGGAGCCGAAGCTCGACACCGTCACCCTGCGATTGCCGCTGCCCACCGAGTCGCTCGACACCGCTGTCGAGCACCTCGCCCAGCACGGTTTCACCGCCGGTCGCAACGGCCACGCGGTACTCGTCACCGTGGACGGCGCTCGCAAGGCCGAGCCGCTGATGCTGCTCGCCCAGAAGGACTACTCGATTTCCGACTTCATTGTGGAGGAAGAGGCATGACGTTCTCGACGGTCACGACCCTCGCCCAGCGGGAGCTCAGCGACGCGCTCCGTAATCGCTGGTTCGTTGCCTATGCCGTCGCCTTCGTGGCCCTCAGCGTCGCCCTGGCGATGCTGGTCGTCAACAGTGCCGGCTATGGTGGCGTCAGCGGGTTCGGCCGCACGTCGGCCGCGCTGATCAACCTGGTCCTCTTCCTCGCACCCCTGATGGGGCTGACCCTTGGCGCCCAGGCGCTCTCCAGCGAGCGCGAGCAGGGCACGATGAGCTACCTGCTCGCCCAACCGGTCAGCCCGTTCGAAATGTTCATCTCCAAGTTCATTGGCCTCGCCCTTGCCATCGGCGCCGCGATCGTCACCGGGTTCGCTCTGGCCACGCTGACGATGACCTTCCTCGACAGCGGCGGTGACGCCGGCGCCTTCCTGCCGCTCACCGGCCTGACGGTGCTGCTGGCGTGGGCGTCGCTGGCAATCGGGTACCTGATTTCCAGCTTCTCCCGGCGGACCATGAGCGCGCTCGGCGTCGCCGTCGTCACCTGGCTGGTGCTGGTGCTGGTGGGCAACCTCGGCCTGATGGGCACCGCGGTGATCCTCAAGCTGTCCCCGAGCGCCCTGCTCGCCTCGACGCTGGTCAACCCGCTCGAGAGCTACCGCATCGCCGCGATCGACCTGCTGCGCGACTCGATGGAGCTGCTCGGGCCCGCCGGCCTGGTGGCTCAGAACACCTTCGGCGCGTGGTCGACCGTGGCGCTGACCGGGATCCTCGTCGCCTGGCTGGTGGTTCCGCTGGCGATCGCCTACGGGACCATGCGACGGGAGGAACAGCGATGATCCCAAGAAGGCTCGTTCGACTCGGTCTGATTGCGCTCCTCGCCATTGCGACGTTAGCCGCCTGCGGCGAGGACGAGGTGAGCCTCGATCCGCCGGAGGTGAGATATGGCGAGGACATCTCGGAAATGGGCATGTTCGTCGTCGATCCGCGGTACACGGTGGCGACGCTGCCGGACGACACGGATGAATGGCTCCTGTTCGACGACATCGGCGAGCTATTCAAGTATCGCGACACGCATCCCGACGCCGGATTCCAGGTGATCTGGGTCAACGACTATCACACCGAAGAGTGGTTGAAGGCCGAAGATGCCTGGTACGTCGAGGCTCCGGGCGTCAACTCGCCGATGGGATGGGGAATCTCCGCGTTTGAGAATGAAGACGAGGCGCGTGCGTATCAGGATGAGACCGGCGGCGAGCTGATGACGTGGGAGGAGGCCGACGCCCGTACCTGGACGGCTCCACCGGCGCCGGTGGACCACGACACCCACGCCGGTACACCGGCGGCGTCTCCACCCGCGACACCGGATCACCAGG
>CBFGRG010000067.1:0-10618 GCA_965651105.1 uncultured bacterium
CGTCACTCCGAGCTTGCCGAGGAGTCCCCGCGCGAAGCGCTCGGCAGCTTTGCTGCCGCATCTGCGGTCGTTGCGACTGGCGCATCCTGATGCCATCGCGCCCCGAGTCACGTTGAGGCCAGCAATCACGCGATGGTTTCCGGCACGCTTGCGCTTCGCGCGGGGACGGGAACCGTCGCTCTGAGTGACGGCCTGCAAGGGCCGTCTTTTTGATCTCGTTTTCATCTCCCCAACAGAAAGGAACACCCCATGCTGCTGCCCGGTCCCTGGCCGGCGCGTCGCTATGGCGACGACGCCGCGCCCGATGTCGATGCCTGGCCCGACGGCGCCCTGACCGTCGACGACGCCGACCGCCTCGCGCGCTACGCCGAATTGCGCGCATTTTTCGATGGCGACCAGTGGCTCGGTCGCGCCGGCCGCCACGAGACGCGTCACGTCTTCAACTACGCCCGCTCGCTCGTTCGCAAGACAAGCAGCTACGTCTTTCCGGCGCCGGTGCGCTTTTCGGTAACCCCGGACGGCGACGAACCGGCCGCTCGCGATCTCGCCAATCGGGTCGAGCGCATGCTGGGATCCACGATCGCGGCGCTGGGGCTCGACCGGCTCGACCTGGCGCTGGCGACCGACGCCGCCGTGATCGGCGATGCCGCGATGAAGGTGACGTGGGACGACGCCCGGCGCCACCCGCGTGTTGTCGCGGTCGACCCGGCGGGTCTGGTGGTTCGAACCGAGCCAGGCGATCCGTGGACGGTCGCGATGGTCCACCATGCCTACACGCAGACCGGTCAGGACGCCGAGCGGCTGCTGGGCTGGGAAGGCGCCAGCCGTCTCGCGCTCGATCCGGCCCGGAGCTACGCGGTGGTCGAGACGTGGACCGCGCAGCGCTGGCGGGTCGCGATCGCCGGGCAGGAGGTGATAGACGCGCCGAATCCGTATGGCTGGATCCCCTACGTGCTTGCGGCCAACGACCCGGTGCCAGGGTCCCCGTGGGGCACCTCCGACCTGACCGACCTGCTCGATGTCTGCCGGGAGCTGAACACGCGCATGACGGTGCTGTCGCGCGTGCTGGAGATGTCCGGCGCGCCGATCGCGGTGCTGGAGAATGTCGACGGCTCGGAGGGCATCACGGTCGGTCCGGGCGCGAAGTGGGAGCTGCCGGAGGGCGCGAAGGCCTACCTGCTCGACCTCCTTCAGGGCGGCGGCGCGGAAACGCACATCGCCTACATCGACCTGCTCTACCGCACGCTGCATGACCTCAGCGAGACGCCGCGGACCGCCTTCGGGGACTCAGGCCGCGATCTCTCCGGCGCGGCGCTCGAGGTGGAGATCCAGCCCCTGGTGCAGAAGGTGAACCGCAAGCGACGCATGTGGGATGGCGTCTTTGCCCGCCGCAACGCGATGCTGCTCGACCTGATGGAGACGTTCGGCGGCGTCGAGGCCGGCGGGTTGCGCCAGTCGACGGCGATCTGGCCTCCCATCCTGCCGAGCGATCGCGACAGTGCCGTGCGGAACGCGGTGTCGCTGGTTGGCAGTGGGGTCCAGAGCCGGCGAGGCGCGATGGCGAGTCTCGGCGAGGAGGATCCGGATGCCGAGCTGGCCCGAATTCGCGAGGAGCGCGACGGCGCTACCGACGTGCTACCGTAGCGATATCGTCAAGCGGGCTTCGGCCCGAGAGGAGAATGCGATGACGGACGATCCTCACAACATGCGCCGGATCCAGGCCGGGACGCCGGTGGTGGCGCTCAACGGCGAGGTGCTGGGCACCGTGCGGGAGGCGCACCCGCACTACCTTCTCGTCGACCAGCCGGAGGCCCATAACGACCTCGATGTTCCCGCCCACGCGGTGCGGGAGGTCATCGGAGGTCGGGTGCAGCTTTCGATCAACCGGACGGCGCTGACCGAGGTCGACCATGAGGAGACCGTGCACCACGAGCACGGCGACCCGGCATCCAGCGGCGGGTGCTAGACTCGGGGTGGGTCACCCAAACACACCCGGCATCAGCGCGAGGAGTCACGTGATGAGCAGCGCCTGTACGCATCTCGATCGTATCCAGGATGTCGCCCCGACAACGCCCGAGGGGTGCGAGGAGTGCCTCGCGATGGGCGACGAGTGGGTCAACCTGCGAATGTGCCTGGTGTGCGGGCACGTCGGCTGCTGTGACTCCTCGAAGAACAGGCACGCGACGAAGCACTTTCATGCCACCGGGCATCCGATCGTCCAGTCGTTCCAGCCTGGCGAGGACTGGCGGTGGTGCTACGTCGACCAGATGATCGTTTGAGCCAGGCCTGTCACATCGGTGCGTGAGCCGGTGAAGGCGTAGCGGCGATTCGCCTGCGCCACCAGCGGCGAGGGGGTCAACGCCCCGCAGGCAATGTCGCCGCTACCAGGAAATCCTGTTGGAGCGGTAGAGTCTGGCTTGCGCGTCGTCACAGCGAAACGGGGGCGATCCCGATGTGGGTCGCCCCCGTTTTGGATTGGGAGGGGAGGGAAGAAGATCAGGCGGCGCGGAGCCGCGGTGTTGTTGTGGGTTGGACCGCTGGCCGACGTACCGAGGGATCGAGCCGGTCACCGAGCGCGACGAGCAGCACCGCCACCGCATGGCGCAGGATGTTCGGTGTTCGGACGTAGCGCTGACGATTGAGATGCTCGCGGATCATGGAGTCGTGAACGAGACGTACGGTTTCCGAGCTCGTGACGGGATTCATGAGTTGGCCTCCGGGGCATGGCGCAACGGCGCGCCGTGCCGATCAGCAAATCGCAGGAGCCCTAGCGGTGCCCGCCGGCGAGGCGGGGCAGCGGGCCGACCGGGGTCGGTCGATTGGTTTCCTCGGGTCGCCGCCCTTCCAGCCAGCGACCGATTCGGACAATATGGCGTCCGGTCCAGAGCCGAACGGCGGTTGGACGACCGGGGTGTGCGAGCGAGCGCAGGTAGCGCTGGCGCTCATCGATATCGAGCATTTCCGCCTGGAGATTGATGGACATTACGCCGCTCCCTGCATAACCGCGACCGAGAAGCTGACTTCGTCGTGCGGCACGACTTCCACCACGCGCCCCGGGTACTCAAGAGACGCGAGCGTCGCGTTGGTGTGAGATACGATCTGCTCTCCGGCGAGATCGCCCGACACCGTCGAGGTGGTGTGGCAGTCGCCGGCGAGAGTGACGTGCCACCCCTCGGCGATCGCGCGGCCGACCGTTGCCTGAATGCCGAAATCGGTGCCCGCCCCGGCGATGACGACGTGTGTCACGTCCATCGCGTCGAGTGCGTCGGCCAGCATCGTGTTGGCGAAAGCGTCGGGATACTGCCTGCCGATCACCCGCTCGCCGGGCAGCGGGGCGACGCGGTCGTCGAACCGCCAGCCCCAGGTGCCGCGCTCGCGGCTCGGCAGACCCGGCTCCTCGTGGCGAACGAAGATCACCGGCACGCCCTCCCTGCGGGCTCGATCGACAAGCGCGGCGATCCGCGTCACGACGCCGTCGCGATCCCAGGCGTCCGCGATGACCGCGTTCTGGACGTCGATCACGACCAGGGCCGATTGTCCTGTCAGCCTCATGCCAACCATGGTGGTGCTCCTGTTGGAATCGTGCTGCGAAGTCGGTGTCGGGGCCCGCTCGTGGAGGGCTGCTCCACTGCTGGTACTCTATTCCTCAACACGGTCAATCGAGGTCCGCTTTGGAGTATAATCCGATCATTCGTTCTATGAACGTACATACCCACCGCCGAGGTACTCGATGGACGCCACCCGCCCCGCCAGCCGTATCCTTTCCATGCTCGAGTTGCTGCAGGATCGTCCCGGTATCACCGGGCCGCAACTCGCCGATCGGCTCGGGGTAAGCAGCCGGACGATTCGGCGCTACGTCGGCGCGCTGCAGGAGATGGGCATCCCGGTCGAGCCGATGCCGGGCCGCTACGGCGGCTACCGGCTGATCTCGGGTTTCCGGCTGCCGCCGCTGATGTTCAGTGCCGACGAGGCGATCGGGCTGGTGCTGGCGATCATCGCGGCACGGCCGCAGGGCGCGAGCGGCGACGACCATCCGGCAGAGCGGGCGATCTCCAAGATCGAGCGCGTGCTCTCGCCCGAGCTCGCCCGGCGTATCGACGAGATTCGCGAGGGGGTGCTGATGCCCTCGGGGATGTACGATGCCGGCGCGGTCTTTCCCGATCCCGATGTGGTGAGCACGCTGACGCACGCCTCACTGACCGGCCACCGCGTCTGGATGCGCTACAGCAGCTGGTCGAGTGACGAGACGGCGCGGGAGGTCGATCCCTACGGTGTGGTGGCGCTGTACGGGCGCTGGTACCTGCATGGCTTTTGTCACCTGCGGCAGGACAGGCGCACCTTCCGGGTCGATCGCATCCGCCGGGTCGACCTGCTGCCTGCGACGTTCGAGCGGCCGGAGGGGATCGATCCCCTCGCGGCGGTGGAGGCATCGCTGGCGCTATCCCGAGGCTGGCGGGTCGCGGTGATGGTGCACGCGCCGATCGCCGAGGTACGACCGCACGTGCGAAGCGCGGTTGGGGTGCTGGAACGTGACGGTCCCGACCGGACACTGCTCCGGGCGAGCACCGACGATGCGGACTGGTTCGCCTGGCGACTGATGGCGGTGCCGTTCGAGATGACGGTGCTCGAGCCACCGGAGCTGCGGGAGGCATTCGGTCGGATCGGCGAGCGGATGCGGCGGGTTGCGGAGCGAGTGGAGGTGACGCGGTGACGGAGACGGAGTTCATCGACGCGGTAACGGGCTGGCACGACTTCCACTCGGCGGTTGCCGGTGTCGCGGCGACCCTGCTCGGGCTGCTCTTCGTGGGCCTGGCGATGAATCCGGGGGTGATGCAGGACGACGGCCCCAAGGGCATGGGCACCTGGGCCGGATTGACCTTCCACAATTTCCTGATCATGCTGGCGATCTCGCTGGTGGTGCTCATCCCGGAGCAGAGCGCCGAGGGGATCGCGATCCCGATTGGGCTCATGTCCGCCCACGGCGTCTACCGAGTGGCGCGGGATATCCACCAGGCGCGACAGGATCCCGACCCCGAATGGCGACAGGTGAGATCGTTGGGTCGGTTCGCGTTTGCGGGACTCGCCTACCTGCTGGGGGTGTGGTCGGCAGTGCTGGCGTGGCAACAGGACATCGATTCGATGTACCTGCTGGTGTGGGTGACGTTCCTGCTGGTGATGACTGCGTCGGCGAGCTGCTGGGATTTGCTGAAAGTCATCGGTCGCGGGAGCCAGGAGGCCTGACCGATTCCGCCGGAGCGCCTCGCCCGGGTGCCTGTGGTGCCCATTGGAACGATAACGCGACGCCTGACGTCAATTCACTGTGGTGCCGGTGACGACAAGCGAAACCGGATCACAGTGGTGCAGGCAGGCTTGCGCGAGTGGTGCCGGGGGAGCGTGTCATGGAGGGGCTGATACTTCTTGCGTTCGGGTTCGTCATCGGCTACATGGTCGCCCGACGCACGAACGAATCGGATCTTCAGCGAAAAACGATCGACCATCCGGCGCATCCCGAGCAGGTGAGCGACCCCGGTCCGTCGGAGTCCAGACGAGCCATCATCCTGCGGGAGATCGACAGCGACACATTCGCGTCGATTGTGGGTCCGGATCTGCAACGGCAATTGCGCGACCAGTACCTTGGTCGTGTCCAGGAGAGTCCTCGCGCGGAAGAGACAGAATCGCCAGCACCTGCGCCTCCTGCGATCATCACCCCCGATTCGGTTCCCGAAGCTGCATCCGAGCCGATCTACGGACCGCCGGTCCCAGTCGCTCCGCCGGCACCCGCCCACCCGGTGGCCTCACCGGATCGCTCGTTGCCGAGGCCGCGAGCGCCGCGCCAGCCGATCCGGCTCGACCCCGCGCAGGTCCTGCTGTACCTTGGCGCGTTCCTGATCGTCGCTGCCGGCCTGATCTACGCGTCGTTCAACTGGGATCAGCTGGAGGGTGGGCAAAAGCTCGCCCTGCTTGCGGCCACGACGGTCGGCTTCATCGTGGTCGGCCTCGCGCTGCTCGGCAACGATCGCGTCCGTCCCGCCGCCGAGACGTTCGTCGGCATTGGCGCGCTGCTGATCCCGTCCAACATCATCGCGGCGGTCACAATTCTCTCCGACACCCCGCTGCGTGCGACCCTGGCCCTGCAGATCGGCGCGGTGTTGGCGACGCTGCTCTACGCCGTCTTTGGCTGGCGAACCAGCGCGACGATCTATCGTTACGCCGCGGTGATTTCCGCCAGTATCGCCATCGGCGTGCTGCCGGCGTCGCTCGGCGCGCATCGTGGATGGGCACTGCCGCTCCTCGCGCTCGCGCCGGCGCTGGTGATCGGCGCGATCGACCGACTTGGCGAGCGAGCGCGCCCGTATCGGATTCCCGCTTTGCGCGCGGCAATCGGCATCCCCCTGATCGCGCTCGCCGCTGCTCCTGTCGTTGGCCTGCCACCAGCGCATGACCAATGGTGTCTCGTTGCCATTTTCGCCGGCATGGCGGTCAGCTTCGGCGTGGTCGCCAGCATGACGCGCTTGGCGATGCCGGGCTACGGGTCGATCGTCGCGACGCTGATCGCCGTGGTGATTGCCACTACCGGTCCCGACGCGGAAGCCCTGCGCCTGGCGATCCCGGCGGTCGCGGGTCTTCTGCTGCTGCTCCTGGCCATGCGCGGGCCGCGATTCTATCGCACCACCCTGGGCCAGGCGACCACGCTGGGGTCGGTGATCGCCTTCGGCTTGGCGGCGATCGCGCCGGACCCGCCGGATGGTGAGGCCGATCGCCTGGCGACCTGGGCCATCGCCGCCGCGCCGGGTGTGATCGCGGCCGGATGGGCGCTCATCGCCGTGGCGCGGCGCTGGTCCGGCCTGATGCTGCCGGCCATCGTGCTGGCCTACGTTTCGCACGGGCTGGCGCTCGACAGGCTTGACCGGTTCGACAGCGCAACAGCCTTCCTGGCGTGGATGCTGCCCGGGACCATCGTGGCGGCAACGATCCCCGCGCTGGCCGCGCGGCTGAGTGGCCTGCCGGAGCAGCGCTCGCACTCGTTTTTCCTTTGGCTCGGATTCGGCGCGATCTCGTTGGCGATGGGGTCGCTGCCGATCCTGGCGATGGGTGTCCTCGACCGGCCAACGCGCGCGTTGGGGGTCGGCTATCTGCTCGTTTTCATGGTGGCCGCCGTGGTCGCGGCGCAGCAGCACCGGCAACGGCTTCCGCTCGCGATTGCGGCAGGTTGGCTGGTGGCGGCTGTGCTCGTCACGCTTGCGCCGGTTCCGGTGGCCGATGTCTACCGGTGGCCGCTGCTGGCAGGCATCTTTTCCGCCCTCGCGCTCGCGATGCCGCTGCTCGAAGCGGCGACGTGGTGGCGACGTCCGGGCAACCTGCGGTGGCCGACGCTGGTGCTGTCCGGCGCCGCGGGCGTGACGGCCGCGCCGATGCTGATCTGGATTGGCGAGCTCTTCATCGAGCGTCAATCGCTCGACGATGCGCGATGGTGGCTCGCCTATATCCTGACGCTCGCTGTCGCGGCGGTTGTGTTCGGGCTCTACGCCCGGTACCGGTACCCGCTGGCGACAACCGCCGTATCGGCGGTGACCGGGATCCTCGCCATCTCGATGGCACTGCGGGCGGGGGTGATCCGCTTCGATCCCGACCCGCTGATTTGGCCGGCGATCGGGATCGGCATCGGTCTGGCGTTTGCGATCGCGGCAGACCGGCTCGACCGCAGACAGCTCGTGCTTGCCACGCTGTGGTCGCGCTGGGTCGCCGGATACGCGGCTCTGCTCCTGCTGCTGTCACTCCTCTGGGCGGTCGCGCAGACGGTCGGGTACATCTTCGCCGCGTGGACGTCGGCCACGGTCGCTCACGGTGACGAGCCGATCTGGTGGACGCCGTTCCTTGTCGCGTACGTTGCGATGGCGCTGACGGCGCACTGGCTGGCGCGGCGACGGTCGGACCCGCTGCTGACGATCGGCATCGCAGTCTCCGCGACGAGCGCGGCGCTGGCCGCGAGCCTGGTGCTGAGCGCCGGGATGGCGCGGTTCGAGCCCGAGCCGCTCATCTGGACCGCAATCGGTCTCGCGCTGGCCACGCTGGTGGCCGCGGCCGCGTTGCGCATCTCCGACCTCCGAACCGAGGTCGCCCGGCGCTGGTCGGTGGCAGTGGCGCTGATGGCGGTGGTGCTGGCGGTGCCGTCGCTGCTGTGGGCGATTCCGAACACGCTGGCCTGTCTTGCCTCCGGTTGGACCGATATCGACATCCCGCATGGCGATGACTTCCGGTGGTGGCTGCCGCTGCTGGGCGCCTACATCTTCCTCGCGCTGGCGGCGAACTGGGCCGCGCGGCGTTACGACCTGGCGTTGCCGACCGTCGTCACCGCCGCGTCCGGTCTGACCGGAATCGCGCTCGCGACCCGGATGATCACCACCGATACCTTCACGTGGACCGTGGTTGGGCTGGCGATCGGCGTGGCCGCGCTGGTGGCCTGGGCGGTGCTCCGGGGAGACGACGGGCCGAGCGGCTACCGCGCCGGCTGGATCGCAGTCGCCCGAGTAGTAGCCGCACTCGTGCCGATCTCGCTGGCCGTGAACGTTGTGGCCGGTATCGCCGGGGAAATCGATCCATGGCGCAACGTCGCCCTCTACGCCGTGTTGACGATCGGCGCGGCGGTCGCGAGTGTGCGGATGCGCCTGCCGGAAGGGCTCTACGCGAGCACCGGGGCGCTTGGGCTGACGGTCCTGTTCATCCTGTTGACCCCCCAGGTGAGCACGACCGATGGGTTGCTGATTCCCGCTGCGATCGCATGGGTGCTGGTCGTCGGCTCGCTCGCGCCGCGATTGAGCCTGCCATGGTCCCGGCCGCTCGAATACAGCGGTTACGCGTTCGGCGCTGCGCCAATACTCGTGCCGATGCTGCGGGCAGAGTTGGCATGGTCCCTCGACAGCACCGTCTACCAGCGCGTCACGATGGCGTTCGTCTCGTTGGGACTGGTCACCGGGCTGGCGGCGATGGTGCGCCGAAGCCCGGTGCGGGCGTCGGTGGCGATTCCGCTGGTGATGGTCGGCGCGCTCCGCCAGGTGGCGACCTACGAGCCGGCGTCGTGGCAGCCCTATGCAATCGTGCTCGCGATCGCGCTGGCGGCGACCGGCCTGGCGTGGCGACGGACGAGCAGGGTCTCCGACCCGCTGTATGCGACAGCGGGAGCGGTGCTGATCGGCGTGCCGTTCGTGGAGTCGTTCACAATCGGTGGCACGATCGACGCATTCATCGCCGGTGGCTACGCGATTCTCGTGGTGGTGCTCGGCCTTGTGGTTCGGCGGCAGGAGCCGGTCGCGGTCGGGGTAGTTGGGGTGACGCTCGTGGCGTTGCGGCAACTGGTCGACACGGCGATGGCGTACGAGAGCTGGCAGGTGCTGGGAATTGCCGGGGCGATACTGCTGATCGGGGGCACCATCATCCTGGTGATCCGTGACTCGCTGCGGCGCTGGTGGGAATCCGGCCGCCGCCTCTGGGAGACCCTCGGATAGCCGTGGTCGACTCCGGGCCCTGCTGACTCACTACCTGGGTGGCAGCTACCGGCGTGCCCGCATCACCAGGTCGTAGCGGTAGCGCTTGCTGATCGCCCCGCCGAATTCTCGATCCATCAGGTCGCCGATGCAGCCGTAGAGGGCCTGCTGGTTTTCCTCTGGCAGGCGCAGCATCGTCGAGTATGTCGAGATCAGCGAGAGGTAGTGCTCGCGGTCAGACGGGATGTCGACCAGCCAGTACCGGTGCTCCGCTGGGGCGAACCCCGGTACATCGTCGAGCGCCTGCACCTGATTGCTCATGTCATCCGGCGGGCGGAGATAGTGCTCGGGGTATGTGGGCTCCCTGTAGTGAGGATCCCACCGTGCGTAGCACGCTTGCGCCGACTCGAAGAAGGCCATGTCGCCGCCGGCGACGTGGATGTAGTGGAGCAGGGCGGCGTACCCACCAGGTTTCACCAGCGCCGGCAAACGCGCGTTCAGCAGGTCACGGTCGATCCAGTGCAACGATGTCGCACCGATGGCAAGGTCGAACGGCTCACCATCCAACGGCAAGTCCTCGAACCGGCCGATTCGCACGTCGACTTGCCGCGTTGCGCCGAGCTCGCGCTCGATAATTGCCGCCATCGCCCCGCCGGGCTCCAGCGCGGTGACATGGCAGCCGCGTCGGACCAGCTCGGCGGTGGCAATGCCCGTGCCCGCGCCGATTTCCAGCACGCGCGCGCCAGGTCGAAGGCCAGCAGTCTGGAACAATGTGTTCCAGATGTCATCCGGATAGCGTGGGCGCATCTCGTGATACCGCTCGGCGACGGAGTCGAAGCGAAGGCCGATTTCGTTGTCGAATCGGGGCATTGCGTTGCTCCTGATGCGTGGCGAATCACGCGAGGGTGGAATCCGGCAGTACACGCAGCGGTCGCGGCGACAGGATCTGCCGCGGGCATTGTCGACCGATCACGCGGAGACTTCGATCATCTGCCAAAACGCCGGTGTCGCTGAATTGTCAGGTCGCGCGTCGTCCCGATCTCGCCGAGGGACGGTTACGGCGTCGGGGTCGCGGCGTCCATCTCCCGCTGCTGGCGGGCGACGTAGCTGAGCACGTCGGCGATATCGTCGTCACT
>CBFGRG010000068.1:0-10488 GCA_965651105.1 uncultured bacterium
AACCAGAACCTGGATGGAACTGACCTCTACTCCCGGACCTTGGCGGAACGGCCGTAGATGAACAGCATCAGCAGGATGATCAGGCCGTAGAGGATCTGTTGTCCGGCCGGCTCGATACCCACCACCTGCAACGCGTTCTGGAGCAACACGATCATGATCGCGCCGATGATGGTGCCGGCGTAGGTCCCTGATCCGCCAAGGATCGACGTACCGCCGATCACCACCGCGGCGATGCTCTGGAGCACGTAGGCGTCGCCCATCCCGAGATAGGTATTGCTCGAATATCCGGCCAGCAGGATCCCACCCATCCCGGCGGTTAGGCCGGCGAACGCATACACGCCGACCAGGGACCGCCGCACCTGGATGCCGGAGAGGTAGGTGGCGCGAGGATTGTTGCCGATCGCGTAGATGCGCCGTCCGAAGGTGCTGCGCTTGAGCATCACGATCACCAGCAGCGAGAGCACCGCCCAGAAGATCAGTGCCCACGGGAGCTGCCCGCCGATCCGCCCCGTGGCGAGCTCGCGGGCGAACGAAGGCGCGAGCCCCTGAGGCGATCCATTGGTATAGACCAGGGCCACGCCGAGCATGACCGTATTGACCCCGAGGGTCATCACCAGCGATGGGATCCGCAGGTACGCGACGCCGAGCCCGTTGACCGTCCCAACGGCGGTCGCTGCAAGCAACGCCAGGACGGTGCCGAGCAGGATCCGACCCGGGTTGCCGCTGCCGTCGATCGACTGCGTGAACAGGATCGCCGCGAAGTTCAGGTTCCACGCGACCGAGAGGTCGATGCCGCCTGTGAGAATGACCACGGTCTGGCCGGCGGCGATGGTACCGAGAAATGCGGCCAGCACGAGTTGCTGGCGCAGGTTGCCATAGCTCAGGAATCCGGGCTGGCGAATGCCGGAAATGATCAGCAACAGCACGATCAGCCCGGCGGCGATCAGGATCGTCTGGTTCCGCGCGACCCAGCTTTCGCCTTCGCCACTTTCCGAGGCGATGGAGGACACCTGGTCCGCATCGCCGGCTTGCTGCGGGGAGAGTGACATCGCTACACCTTGTCCAGTCGATTGCGAGCGCGCAGCACGCCGATCGCGCCGAGTCCGACCGCGGCCAGCAGCACCAGCCCCTGCAGCAGCTCCTGATAGAACTGGGAGACATCGTAGAAGAAGAGCACCCGCGGGATAAGCGCGATGATGTACGCCCCTGCCACCGTGCCGAGATAGGTACCCGCGCCGCCGGCAAGGTTGGCGCCGCCGAGCACTACGGCCGCGATGGTGTTCAGCATGTAGGTCTGACCCGAAAGCGCGTTGCCGTTGCCCGTTTGCGCCGTCAGGTAGAAGCCGGCCGCGCCTGCCGCGGTTCCGGAGATCGTGTAGGCGAGGATCTTGGCGCGAATCACGTTGAGCCCGGACATGAACGCCGCGCCCTCGCTGCTCCCGATCGCAACGATCGATGTCGCCAGTCGCGTGCGCCGGAACACGAGCCAGATGCCCACCAGCAGCACGAGCCAGACGGCGCCGCGCGGCCAATCCCGGAAGGCCATCGAGCCGGTCCAGTACTGCGTTGCCTCGAACGGAAAATCACCCGCCGGTGTCGGTCGGACGTAGAGGGCGATGCCGGCATAGACCGATGTCGTGGCGAGGGTGACGATAATCGGCTGGAGGCGCCCGTAGGCGACGATCAGGCCGTTCACGAGCCCGCAGATCGCGCCAATGAACAGGCAGGCGAAGCCGGCCACCCACACGCGGCTCATGCTGTCATCGGTGGTGATGCGCGATGCGACGCTGTTGGTCAGTCCGATGATCGAACCGACCGAGAGGTCGATGCCGCCGGTCAGGATCACCACGGTTTGGCCAAAGGAGGCGGTCGCCAGCGCGAGCCCCTGGTTGACCACGGAGCGCTGCTCGCGCGCGCCGAATTGCGGCACCCGCTCGATGTAGATCACCAGCAGCACCGCGAGAATGATGAAGGCCAGCACAACGCGCCCGTTTTTCTCGAACAGGGCACTCACCCCGCCCAGACGCCGCTGTGACTGCTCCTCGGCCGGTGCCGACGGGCGGGTTGGTACGGCGCTCATGATGCCTCCACGGCGGTCGCGGACCGCTCGGCCACCATGCCAACCGCCGCCTCGACGAGATTCTCATCGGTGAGGTCAGGTCCGGCGAGCTCGCGCACGATGGCTCCCTCATACATCACCAGCGCGCGGTCGCACAGCCCAACGATCTCGGTCAGGTCGGTGGAAAAGAAGAGAATGCCGCGGCCCGCCGCGGTCAGCTCGCGCATCAACTCGTAAATCTCCCGCTTTGCACCCACATCGATGCCCCGCGTCGGATCCGACAGGAGGTACACCGTCGCATCGGTCAACAGCCACTTCGCGATTGCAACCTTTTGCTGATTGCCGCCGGAGAGATACCGCACGGGAGCGTCGCTGCCGGCCATTCGGATCGCGAGGCGCTCACGCATCCTCGCCGCCGACCGAGCCTCCGCCTCAGGCGAAATCAGCCCGCCGGTGCTGTGCCCAGGCAGGGTCGCCATGATCATGTTGTCGCTCACGCTCATCGGCAGGACCAGCCCCTGCGTCTTGCGATCTTCCGGCACGAGCGCCAGCCCACCGCGCATCGCCGCAACCGGTCCCGACGCGGCAACGGCCTGTCCATCGACGGAAATCGAGCCCCGCACGCCGGAGTAGACGCCGAACAGCGCGAACAGCAGGTCGGATTGTCCCTGTCCCTCCAGCCCGGAGAGGCCGACGATCTCGCCGGCGTGGACCGTCAGCGACACATCGCGCAATTGGGTTCCCCAGGAGAGGTCACGTACTTCGAGCACGGGTCGCGCCGACTCCGCACGCGGCGGTCGCGGCGGGAAGATGTCCTGCAGCGGCCGGCCAACCATCATGCGCACGATGTCGCCGGGGGGCGTATCCGCCACGACTACGGTGCCAACGTTGGTGCCGTCACGAAAAATTGTGGCGCGGTCACAAAGCTCGCGTACCTCATCCATCCGGTGCGAAATGAAGATGACCGCGGTGCCACGGTCGCGCAATCGGCGGATCACGGTGAAGACCTGCTCGACCTCGCGCCGGTTGAGTGCGGACGTGGCCTCGTCGAGAATCAGCACACGCGGATCGCGACTCAGCGCCTTGGCGATCTCCACCAGCTGCCGATCGCTCAGCGGGAGGTGGCGCACCTCCGCGGCCGGGTCAATGCCATCGAAGCCCAGATCCATGAGCAGGCGCTTCGCATCGCGACGCATCCGCCGTTGATCGAGCAGCCCGACCCGGTTGCGCGGCTCGCGGCCGAGCACCAGGTTCTGCGCGACGGTGAGGTCGGGAACCAGCGAGAGCTCCTGGAACACCGGCGCGATGCCGGCCGCGACGGCGCCGGCGGGATCATCGAACTGGATCGGTTGGCCATCGTAGGCGATCACGCCGGCATCGGGCTGCTGAACGCCGCAGAGCACCTTGATCATGGTGCTCTTGCCGGCGCCGTTTTCCCCGAGCAATGCGTGGATCTCGCCGGGCTCGCACGAAAACTCGGCGGCGTGGAGCGCGACCACACCGCCGAATCGCTTGTCGATGCCGGTTGCCTCGAGCACGGGCATGATGTGAGGCCCCTTGAATCATCGATACCGGCGCGACCGCGATCGGGCCGCGCAGGGCAGGGGCACCATGGAGATGCCCCTGCCCGGGCGATGTCCGTCATCGCCCCGGTGAGTGCATTGCAGCTACCCGAGCCACCCCGCCCGTGTGCGGGACGGAGCCCGGGCCTCCTGCTAGATCTCCTGCGCCTGGATCTCCTCGATCGTCAGGTCGACACCGCAACCCGGCACCTGGATCGGGGTGAAGAAGTTGTCCGGCGCGTCCGGGAAGACGTTGACACCCGGCTCCAGCTCGGCAGTTGTCGCCGACGGCAGCGGCATGCCGACGAACGACGGCACCTCGTTGCCCTGGAGCAGGTCGAGCGCGACACGAATCGCGACGCACACCATCGCCGGCGTCTGCCCGATCGAGAGGCAGTTGATCTCGTCGGCGTACTCCAGCATCTGCTTGCGGTAGCCGTTCTCCGCCTCGCCCGCGAACGGCACCGGCGGGACGCCGGCATCAAGGAACGCCTGGAACGCGCCGTTGGTGCCGCCCTGGCACCAGACACCGGCGATATCGGAGTTGGACCCGAGCGCCGTGGCGGTCGCCGTTTGGGCCTTGCCCGGATCCCACTCACCGACAACCTCGATGTACTCGATGCCGTCGTACTGATCGAAGACGCTGTAGGCGCCCTCCCGACGGTCGTTGTCGACTGTGGTGCCGGCCACACCGTTGATCATCAGGATCTTGCCTTCGCCGCCGGTCTCGTCGACGAGGAACTGGGCCAGCTGGCGACCCATCTCGACCTGATCCTCGTTCACCTGAACGACGTTGTCCGAGTCGATCGTGTTGTCGAACGCGACAACCACGATGCCATCGGCCCGAGCCTGCTCCAGCACGTTGACCTGGCCACCCGGCGTGTTGGCATTGACGACGATCGCCTGCGCCCCCCGGGAGATCATGTCCTCGATCGAGGCGATCTGCGCGGCGTCATCGGTGCCCGACGAGTTCACCTGGAACTCGGAGATCTGGGAGGCGATGTCATCGTGCTGGACGAATGCCTGGGCCATCTGGATCATCTGCGTGCGCCAGACGTTGCCAATGTACGAGTTGCTGAGGGCGATGTTGAACGGGCCGTCGCCGACTGCGTCGTACTGCACCATTTCGGAATCGCCGAGCGGGGTGTAGCAGACGGCAGGGTCGAAGACCGAGGGCGAGACCGCCTCGGGAGTTCCCTGGGCGAAGGCGCCGAATCGCTGGCCGGCGAACACCGCGCCCGCACCAAAGGCCCCAGCCTGCAGCATCCGGCGGCGATTCATCCGATTACGAGACATCGAACGCATGACCTTCCTCCTTGAGAAACGAGCGAACCGGCCGCAGGGCGCCGTTACCGCTTCCACATCACGGTTTCGCCCGGCAGCATTGACAAGTGATACGTGCCTCGACGGTAGCAACGCCTCTCAAAGCTGTCAACAGGCATTCTATATACAAATGTCCAGAGAGGAAGAGCGCTCCCATCCTAACAGGACGAGACCCCGGTGATTTCGGGTATTGTGACTCGTTCCAGCCAAAGCTCTTTGGTATCAAAGCGTGCCGGAATTCCCCCCGCGACAGTCCCCGCGGCAGCGGGTGACTGGCACCGTTGTACTGGTCGTCTGCTGGCTCCGAGGCCGGTTGGATTGACGTCAAAACAGCCGCCCCAGATACTGGAGGCGGGTTCTTTCGTGCGGAATGAGCGAGTTCAGGCCAGTCTGGTGCGACCGCGACGGCAGGAAGGACGATCGAGATGGAGCGCTTCAGGCGAAGCTGGGAGCTGTTCAAGGCAAGCTGGGCGATGATCCAGGACGACAGGACTTTGCTGCGATATCCGATCGTCTCTGGCATCGCGGTGATCGCGCTGGCAGTGCTCATCGGCGGGCCGCTGGCGCTGGCGGGCGCCTTCGATGAAGGCGAGATCGGTCCCGTCCAGATCGTCGCGCTGTTCATCATGTACTTTGTCGTCTACAGCGCGATCACCTTCTGCAACGCGGCGATGGTCTCCGAGGTGATGGCCCGGATGGGCGGCCAGCAATCAACGACGACTGGCTGGACGTTCGCGCGAGAGCGCATGGGGGCGATCCTCGGCTACGCGGCGATCGCCGCCACGGTTGGCGTGATTCTCAACCTGCTCTCGCGTCGCGACGATGTCGGCAGCCAGCTCGTGGGCGCGCTCGGAGGCGCGGCGTGGGGTCTCGCCACCTTCCTCGTCGTGCCGGTACTGGTGGTCGAGCGGGTCTCACCGCTCGACGCGCTCAAACGAAGTGCCTCGTTGCTGAAACGGACCTGGGGCGAGCAGATCATCGGCAACGCCGGCATCGGTCTCTTCACCGGCCTGCTGATCGTGGCGACCGTGCTGGTCGGCGTCGGGTTGACGATGGCGGCAGCGGCAACAGGGATCGTCGCGCTGGTCGTGATTGCGGTGGCGATCGGAGTGATCGCGGTGGCGGCGGTGGCCGCGGTCGCGTCGGCACTCGATACGATCTACCGGGCAGCGGTCTACCGCTATTCCACCGGCGAGCCGATTCAGGACTACGCCGCGGCCGACGCCATTCCCGCCGCCTTCCGTGTCAAGGGGTAGCGCAGGCAACAGCTTCTCGGGCAGACGATGCCTCCGCGCCACAAACCACCATCTCTCCGAGCTTGCCGAGGGGACGCTTCGCTTCGCTCTGAGTGACGGCATTGCATGCCGTCACTTTAGCCACGCAGGGCGGCCAGCATCTCGTCGGCCGCGGTGATGGGGCTCATGGACCGGTCGACGACGCGATCGATCACGTCGCCGGCGTCGCCGCCGGCTGCCAGCACCTCCTGAATCAACCGGTACCGCACCCGGGATGCGACCTCCGTGCCCAGCATCATCCGGGTTCGTCGCTCCCACTCTCCCGACTCTTCCAGCCAGTCGCGATGCTCGGCGAGGGCATCGAGGAGCTTGTCGATTCCCGTTCTCTCGAGGGCGCTTGTGGCGATCACCCGCGTCTGCCAGCCGCCATCCAACGAATCCATGTCGTCGCGAAGGGTCTGCAACCGGCGCAGGTCCCGCGCGAGCGCGAGCGCCTCCGGCCGGTCGCCTTTCGAGACGGCGATGATATCGCCGATCTCCAGCGACCCGGCCTTCAGTGTCTGGACGCTGTCGCCGAGCCCCGGTACCTGGACCAGCACCGTGGAGTGCGCGAGGGAGGCGATCGCGACCTCGTCCTGCCCCGATCCCACAGTCTCAATCACGATTGGGTCGAATCCGGCGGCATCGAAGATGTGCGCCACCGTCAGCGTATGCTGGGCCAACCCGCCGCCGAACCGGCGCGAGGCCATGCTGCGCACAAAGACACCCGGATCGGCGTGCCACTCGGTCATGCGGATGCGGTCACCGAGAGTCGCACCGCCGGTGATGGGGGAGGAGGGATCGATCGCCAGCACAGCAATCTTCTTCCCGCGGTCGCGGCTCTCGCGGACGATCTCGTTGACCAGTGTCGACTTCCCGGCACCAGGCGGACCGGTCATGCCGACGATGTGCGCCTTGCCGGTATGGGGGAAGATGCGGTCGAGCACCGCGCGACCGTCGGGCAGATCGTTCTCGACGGCCGTGATTGACCGAGCGACCGCGGCAGCTTCTCCGTCGAGTACGGCGCTGGCGAGCGCTGCCGGATCGACCGGTCTCCGCATCAGCGCTGCTCCGCGGGCTCTGCGGCGCCGGTCTGCTCCCGGACGTAGCGGATCGCGTCCTGCAACCGGGTGCCGGGCCCGAACACCTCGGAGACGCCCATTTCCTTCACCTTCGCGACGTCTTCAGCCGGGATGGTTCCGCCGGCGATCAGCAGCACGTCGTCGCGGCCAACCGCCTTCAGCGCCTCGACGATCGGCGGGAAAAGCGTCATGTGCGCGCCGGAGAGGATCGAGAGGCCGACAACATCGACGTCTTCCTGCAGCGCGGCGTTGGCGATCATCTCGGGAGATTGGAAGAGACCGGTGTAGATCACCTCGAAACCGGCATCGCGGAAGGCGCGAGCCATGACCTTGGCGCCACGGTCATGCCCATCGAGTCCCGGCTTGGCGACCAGGATGCGCACCGGTCGGCCGAGCGACGATGTGACGGATGCGTTTTCGGAAGAATCGGTCATCGTCTTGATCCCATTCTCATCACTGGAGCTGTCCCGCCACGCAGCAAGCCGTCCGGGCGATCGCCGTCATCGCCCGCGTCGTCACTCGTAGCTGTGGAATCCCTGGCCTGACTTCCGGCCAAGTCGGCCGGCGGCGACCATCTTCCGCAACAGCGGCGCCGGGCGGTACTTGTCATCCCCGAAGTCCGCGTGGAGCACCTCCATGATGTGCAGACAGACATCGAGGCCAATCAGGTCGGCCAGCGCCAGCGGTCCCATCGGGTGCGACGCGCCGAGGCGCATCACGGTGTCGATCTCCTCGGCCGAGGCGACGCCGTCGGCGAGCGTGAAGACGGCTTCGTTGATCATCGGCATCAGGATTCGATTGGCCACAAACCCCGGCTGGTCGTCGACCGTCACCGCCGTCTTGCCCATTTTCGCCGCGACGAACTGGATCGTCTCCACGGTCGCATCGGAGGTCTGCAGCCCGCGCACGACCTCGACCAGCTGCATCACCGGCACGGGGTTGAAGAAGTGCATGCCGGCAAACCGCTCGGGGTGGGGGACCGTGCCGGCGAGCGCGGTGATCGAAATCGAGGAGGTGTTGGAAGCGAGAATGGTCGATGGTCCGGCGAGGTCGGCGATCTCGCCGAACACGGCCGACTTGATGTCGAGCGACTCGACCACCGCCTCGATCACCAGATCGGCATCGGCCAGGACATCGAGGTCAGTGCCGGCATCGAGGCGCCCGAGAGCGGCGTCTCGATCGGCGGCGGAAAGGCGATCCTTGTCGACGAGCCGCTGGTACCCGGACTCGATTCGCTTGACGCCGCGCTCGACGAACTCGCTGGCGGTGTCGATGAGGGCGACCCGGTAGCCGCTTTGCGCGGCGACCTGGGCGATACCCGCACCCATGGTGCCGGCTCCGATGACGCCAATCTTCGTAATCTCTGGCATTTGCCCCGCCTTTTCGCTCGACCAGTCACGTTCCTGAGAGTATACGAACCGAGCGACGCCCCAACCCACAACGGTACCGTCGCAGGCGTGCGCGACGCCCGGTCGATCCCTACGATCCTGCCTCCTCCGGCTCGGGATCGGGGATGAGGGAGGGGCGGCCGTTGACGTCGTTCATGGCGGCGATCGCGCCCTCGCGCATCCACAGCTCGACGGCGTCCGCCGCCGCGTCGATCACCTTTGGCAGGTACTCGCGCTCGCTCGGGGCGAAGTTCGAAAGCACGTGCGCCTTCCCCTTGTGCGGACCTCTCCCGATGCCGACCCGCAATCGCGGGAACTCCTGCGTGCCGACCTGCGCGATGATCGACCTCAGCCCGTTGTGTCCACCGGCGCTGCCGGATTTCCGGATCCGCAGCTGCCCGAACGGGAGAGCGAGATCGTCGACAACCACCAGCATGTCCTCCGGGTCGACGCGATACCAGTTCAGCGCCTCCCGCACCGCATGACCGCTCTCGTTCATGTAGGTCTGCGGCTTGATGAGAATCGCGCGGCCCTCCGGCAATCGACCGTCGATGACCTCCGAGCGAAAACGCTTGCGGCTGGTGGCATCGCCCGCGCGACGCGCGAGCTCATCCACCACCATGAAGCCAAGGTTGTGGCGGGTATTGGCGTAGTTGCGGCCCGGGTTGCCGAGCCCGATCACGATATGCGCGCCGGAAGCCATGTCGGAGTCCTCTGAAGCTGATTCGGTGTCGTTTCGCAGGCGACGAAAGAGCGCGGCGAGCATGTCGGTCCCTCTCGCTGGGCTATACTTTTTGCCAGTGAACCATTGTGCCATGAGCCCGACGCTCGGGTATCGACACCATCTCGGGGTCTGGCACATCGACCTGCGGACGAAAGGTTGAGCATGTTCGGCATTGGACCGATGGAGATGGGCATCATCGCCGTGGTGGCGCTGCTCATCTTCGGACCGGAAAAGCTCCCGGAAATGATGGGGCAGGCGGGCAAGATGGTCCGCGACTTTCGCCGGATGACGGCCGAGATGTCCGGCGAGTTCGAGAAGACGATCGCCGAGGCGAAGTCCGTCACCAAGGATCTCCAGGGCGAGGTTGGATCGATGTCGAAGCAGGTCAGCTCGGTGACCAAGAGCGTCCAGAGCGACCTGAACGGCAAGAAGGCGACCACCAGCAAGCGCTCGACCGCGAGCAGCAGTGCGAAGAAGAGCGGCACGTCGACCAGCTCGGCGCGGAAGTCGTCGAGCGCAAAGAGCTCATCATCGAAGAGCACCTCCTCCACTGCATCGAAGAGCAAGTCGTCGGGCTCGACCACTTCGAAGAGCACGACGTCGACGACAGCGAAGAAGACCACGACCGCGCCGGCGGTACCGCAGAAGGCAACCCGCGAGGATCCGACCGCGGCGATCTCGCTGTTCGAGCCGAGCGAGCCGAAGCGCCAGCGACGCTCGCGCAAGGCGACGATCTCCGCTTTCGGTGAGGCCACCCCTCGCTCGCTTAAGGCGGAACCGGTGGTCGATACGAGCAGCAACGGCCACTCCGAGGCGCCAGCTGAGAAGGCGCCGATCGACCTCAACGACCCGCTCGTCCGCGCGCGCCAGCGACGGCAGCGTGCCGGGTACGCCCGCTCCGTCTCCTGATTGGCATGGCGATCGACAAGACCGCCGCGAGCACGGCCGACCGAGCACCCATCGCATCCAGCCAGCACCGAAACGGCAGCTTCCGCTTCGACCTCCTGTCCGAAGATGCCACCACCTGGGCGCGTCGCGGCCGCATTACCACCGGCCGCGGCGTCATCGAGACGCCG
>CBFGRG010000069.1:0-10460 GCA_965651105.1 uncultured bacterium
CGTGCCGGGGGCGCTTCGTCATTCCACCGCGAGACGCCTGATTGTGAGAAGCCAGGGCTGAGGCCGGCGACGGCATCTCGCGATGCTCGCAGCCACATAACCTATTGACATCTTCCCAGAGCCTGTGCAACGATCGCGCCACTTGCACAATCGATCTGCTCGCAGCGGCGAGGAGTGACAGGAGGCGCAATGCGAATCGCAGCATTCGACGGCGGCAATCCCGGAATCGTCGCGACCGATGACACGATCGTCGACATTTCGGACCTGCTGCAGCAGTACGACCCGCTTGGTCCGGAGGATCACCTGCCGGACCTGATCACGCATTTCGACGAGCTTCGTCCGGAGCTCGAGCGTCGCGAGTCCGAGGGTGGTGGCACGCCGCTCGCCGACGCAAAGCTCGACGCCCCGGTCGGGAGACCATCGAAGATCGTCTGTCTCATGGGCAACTACCGGGAGTTCACCGACCGACCCCTCCAGAAGCTCGATCTCTTCTTCAAGTCGCCCGAAAGCGTCGTCGGTGATGGCGACACGGTGATCCTGCCGCCCCACCAGGCCGATATCTTCCATCACGAGGCGGAAATCGCCGTCGTGGTCGGCAAGGAGTCGAAGGGCCTGACGCAGGACAACGCGATGGACGCCGTCTTTGGCTACACCGCGTTCAACGACGTGTCGGCGCGTGGCCTCGGCCGCTCGGACATCAACAGCTTCCTTGGGAAGTCATTCGACACCTTCGGCGGGTTTGGTCCGTGGATCGTGACGAAGGACGAGATTCCCGATCCCCAGAACCTCCACATCACCGTCGACGTTGGCGGCGAGCGCCGGCAGGATTACTTCACCAGCGACATGGAACGCCCGATCACCGAGCTGCTGACCTACATCTCGGGATTCACCACGCTTCACCCCGGTGACGTGATCTGCTGCGGCACCAACCACCAGGGGCTCGGCTCCATGCAGGATGGCGATGCCGTGACCACGACCGTCGAGAGCATCGGCGCGTTCACCCTGCACGTCAGGGACGAGCACCAGCGCGAGTGGCAGCGTGGCGTCGACAAGGCGGCCGCGGAACGGGTGAAGGCGCAGGCCGTGCACCCGGTGGAGCAGAAGGGAGCGAGCGCATGAGGCTCGTGCTGACGAAGGACGATCGCATCGGCGCGTTGACCGATGGCGGCATGGTCGATATCTCGGCGGCATTCGATGACATTCGCTACCGCACCGCCGCCGACCGGATGCCCCGCGTGATGGGCGCGCTGAAGGAGCGCCGCGGCCGGATCGACGAGCTCGTGTCGAGCGGTTCGGCGGAGCCTGTGCCGGCGCTTCAGGCGCCGGTCCCCCGGCCGCCCAAGCTGATCGCCGCCTTCGGCAACTATCGGGAGGGCTGGGATCGCGAGCGACAGATCCAGGACATGTTCCTGGAGAGCCCGGATTCCGTGACCGGTCCGGACAGCACCGTGGT
The DNA here is from genome assembly GCA_965651105.1 of uncultured bacterium. Taxonomy (GTDB): domain Bacteria; phylum Chloroflexota; class Chloroflexia; order Thermomicrobiales; family UBA6265; genus JACCVC01. Next base: position 1,454 of record CBFGRG010000069.1, read on the forward strand.
ACTGCCGAATCACGAGGCGGAGATCTTTCATCATGAGGCCGAGCTGGCGTTGGTGATCGGCCAGCGGGCGAAGGATTTGCCGGCCGACGCGTCGGCGCTGGACGTGATCGCCGGCTACACCTGCGCGATCGATGTGTCGGCGCGTGGCATCGGCCGGGTCGGTCCCAGTCGCATCGGGAAGTCATTCGATACGTTCACGCCGCTGGGGCCGGCTGTCGTCACCCCCGACGAGGTGCCCGACGCGCAGAACCTGCGGGTCACACTCACCGTCAATGGCGAGGGGCGGCAGGATTACTCCACCGCCGACATGGAATATCAGGTCCCCGAGATTCTGAGCTTCATCACCGGGTTCATGACGCTGGTGCCGGGAGACGTGATTCTCTGTGGCACCCAGCACCAGGGGCTCGGCGCCTTGCAGGATGGCGACCGGGCCAAGATGACGATCGAAACCATCGGCACGCTGGCGGTCGATGTGCGAGATCCGCTCAAGCGCGAGTGGTCGCGCGGGATCGACGAGGCGATGGCCGCGCGTCAGCGGGCCGTGGGCGAGCCACAAGGAGGGTGATGCGACCAAAGCAGGGACCGAAACGCGTACGCCAGCCACGTCTGAAACGACTCGAATTCGTATGCAGGAGGCAAGCATGACCACGCGCAAGACGACCCTCGATCGCATCAACCGCATCAACGCCAGCAGGATGTCGCGCCGACGTGCGATGCAGGCGGGTATGGCCGGGGCCGCCGGTCTTGCTGCCGCAGGAGCCTACTCGAGCGTGGGCGCCAGCCTGCAGGACGCCACACCCGAGCCCGCGCGCGGCGGCCGGATGGTGATCGCGTCGACCGGCCAGCCGGCGGGACTCGACGTGCAGCTCTTCAACAATCGAACGGTCACGCTGATCGCGTGGAACATGTTCGAGGCGCTCTTCACGTTCGACGCCGACTACGCCACGGTGCCGATGCTCGCCGAAGGGATCGAGGTCAGTGAGGACGGCCTCACCAACACCATCACCCTCCGGCAGGGCGTGCCGTTCCACAACGGTGAGGTGATGGTCGCGAACGACGTCGTCGCGTCGTTCAACCGATGGATGCCGATCAGCGCGCTGGGCCAGGCGATCCAGGAATTCCTCGAATCGATCACGGCGGTCGATGACTCCACTGTCGAGATCACGCTCACCAGCCCGCTGGTGGCGCTGCCGAGCATGCTGGCTCGCCAGAGCCAGGGGCTCGCGATCATGCCGGCATCGATTATGGAAGGCGCGAGTGGCGAGCCGCTACCGGAGGAGAGCTATATCGGCACCGGCCCGTACCGTTTCGTCGAGTTCCAGGCCGACCGATTCACTCTGCTGGAGCGGTTCGATGACTACGTCGGTGTCGATACGCCGCACAGTGGCTACGCGGGCGCCAAGCCCGCCTACCTCGACGAGCTCGAGTTCGTCCCGGTGCCGGACGAAGCGGCTCGCCTTGCGGGCCTGCAGTCGGGCGAGTACCAGTACCTGGAGGAGATCATCCCCGACCAGATCGAGGCGATCGGGGACAACCCGGATGTCACGATCGAGATCCTGCCTCCCCGAAGTTACGGTGTCATCTTCATGAATACCGCCGGTGGGCTGACCACCGACGTCAATATCCGCCTGGCCGCGCAGGCGGCGATATCGGTCGAGCCACTCGCGCAGGCGTCGCACGGTGAGGGCTATTTCGAGCCAGCCCCGGGCATCATGCTCCCGCAAACGGCCTGGGTGTCGGATGTCGGCGCGGAGAGCTACAACCAGGGCGACCCCGAGAAGTGTCGCCAGTTGCTCGAGGAAGCCGGCTACGACGGCACGCCGATCCGCTTTATCACCACGCAGGAAGACCTCGGCGACTACAACGCCGCTGTCGTCGCCCAGCAGCAGCTGGAGGAGGGAGGCTTCACCGTCGAGCTGGAGGTCTTCGACGAGGCGACGCTCGATGAGAACCTCGAGGACGATGACCGGTGGGAGATGACGACCGACTCGATCGTCTTCCGGCCGGACCCGGTGCTGATCCGCCCGTTCGTCAGCTGCGTGGCCGAGGGCAAGTGGTGCAGCGACGCGAAGAACGCGGCGTCAGAGCAGTTGCAGACGGAGATGGACGAGGAGGCGCGCTTCGCGGCCTTCGAGGAGCTCCAGCAGGTCTGGTACGACGAAGCGCCGGCCATCAAGATCACCGACCAGTTCGGCGTCGCGGCGCTCGCCTCGAACGTGCGGGGCCTGCTTGGCAACATGCACTTCGAGATCGAGCCCGAGTTCGCCAACGCCTGGATCGAGGAGTAGGTCCATCGCGGGCATCCGCGGCGTCACGCCGAACCGTGACGCCAAGACGCGTGCGTCCCGCCGGGAAGCTCCGGCGGGGCCCGCGGCAGGGATCGCGATGGACCGCCGCGTCGAACCGTGACGTCCAGCGCGATCCCAAATGGGGGACTGCTTGACTGCCTACATCATTCGCCGGTTGCTGCTGCTCATTCCGGTGCTGATCATCGTTGCCGTCATTGTGTTCAGCCTCGTTCACCTGACGCCGGGCGATCCGACATCGGCCATGCTCGGTCGCGAGGCATCCGCGGAGGACAAGGCGGCGCTGCGAGAGGAGCTCGGGCTCAACAAGCCGGTGATCGAGCAGTTCATCGACTGGTCGTGGGGGGCGATGCGCCTCGACTTCGGCGATTCGCTCTTCATCCGCAAACCCGTCACCGAGGCGATGCTGGACCGCGCCGAGCCAACCGGGTTGCTCACGCTCTACTCGTTGATCTTCGCGCTGGCGGTGGCGATTCCCTCCGGCGTCATCGCCGCGATGCGGCCAAACTCGATGGTCGATCGGCTGTTGATGGTGACCTCGATCAGCGGCGCGGCGATCCCCAGCTTCTTCTTCGGCATCCTGCTCATGCTCCTGTTCGCCGTGCGGCTCGGCTGGCTGCCCTCCGGGGGATACAACAACATCTCCGAGGGGTTCTGGGATCACTTTCGCTACATGATCATGCCGTCAATCGCGCTCGGGTTCTCGGCGGCCGGGCTGCTCGCGCGCATCGTGCGCTCGACGATGCTCGACGTCCTCAATCAGGACTACATCCGCACCGCGTACGCCAAGGGTCTCGCCGAGCGGCGGGTCGTGCGGCGACACGCGCTCCGGAACGCGATGATCCCTGCCATGACCGTGATCGGCATCATGCTCGCCAACATGCTCGGCGGCGCCGTGGTGATCGAGACCGTGTTCAATATCCCGGGTATGGGACGGCTGTTGGTGCAGAGCGTGGTGCGGCGCGACTTCCCGGTGGTGCAGGCCGCGGTGCTGGTCGTTGCCGTGATCGAGGTGCTGGTGATGTTGTTCATCGACATCATGTACGTATTCATCGACCCGAGGATCCGGTATGGCGGCGAGTAGGATAGATCTGGCCGGCCAGGTCGATCGCGCTGAACAGCGACGGTTCGGGCTCAAGGCGATCACTCCGGGTTCGAAGTACTACTGGTTCCGTCTCCTCGCGGAAAACCCGGCGGCGGTGGTCAGTGCCATCGTGGTGCTCGTCATCGTGATCGGCGCGGTCTTCGCACCGCTGCTGGCGCCGTTCGACCCGTCCTACGTCAATCCGGCCGATCGCCTGAGCGAGCCGTCCGCAACCTACTGGTTCGGCACAGACGACCTCGGCCGCGATATCTACAGCCGTGTCCTGTATGGCGCCCGGATATCCCTGCTGGTCGGGATCGTCGTGATGGTCGCCGCCACCGCGATCGGATCGCTGCTCGGGCTGATCGCCGGGTTCTACCCCAAGATCGACACGCCGCTGATGCGCGTGATGGACGGCCTCGAAGCCTTCCCCAGCATCCTCCTCGCGATCGCGATCATGGCCGCCTTCGAGCCGGCCGTCGAGAACGTGATCTTCGCGCTGTCGTTCGTCTACATCCCGAACATCGTTCGCCTCGTGCGCGGCACGACGCTGATGAACAGTCGCGAGCTCTACGTCGAGTCGGCCAGGGTGGCCGGTCAGAGCGACTGGGGCATCATGTGGAAGTACATCCTGCGGAACTCGCTCTCGCCGCTGATCGTGCAGGCAACCTTCGTGGTCGCCTTCGCGATTCTCGCCGAGGCATCGCTGTCGTTTCTCGGCGCAGGCGTGCCTGAGCAGATCCCCACCTGGGGCGGGATGGTCAGCGCGGGCCAGGCACGCGTGCAGCAGGCGTGGTGGGCTTCGGTGTATCCGGGCGTGTTCCTGTTCGTGACGGTGCTGGCGATCAATCTCATTGGCGACGCCCTGCGGGACGCGCTCGATCCCCGCGCCCGGACGCGGTAGCGGCAGCCAGCCGCTTCAACCTTCAGGGAGCGTGCGGATCGCGGTCGATCGTGAGCAGGTAGGACAGGCCGTCGCCGGTGATGATCGGATCGGTCGTCGGGTCGATCGCGACCAGCTCGCCTTGCCCGAGCCAGTCTATGGCAGCCGATGTCCGGATCGTCGAGCTGCGCGCCAGCCCGAGGGTGAGGAGTGGTCGCGGATGGTGCTCGGCGAGCGTCAGGGGTTGCGTCAGCTTCCAGCGACAGAGGCGGATGCCGCCGACGCGGCAGCACACGGTCTGCCGGTTGTAGCCGAAGAAGCGCTCTTCCCCGTGCGTTGGAGGCGCGATGGTCGCGCCGCTTCCCGGCACGGAAACCGCGATGGCGAGCTGGCCGGCTTCGGCCTGGAGCGGCGTCCCCGGAGGCACGGCAATCGAATCTCCCGGCACGATCGGCCAGGTGCTTCCGTCGACAGTGACTCGCGATGCGCGCTCGTCCCGAACCCACAGCACATGCCAGATCATTGCCGCGTCGTCCTGTGGGGCGAGCTCGCCGGTCGTTGAAGATGTATCGACCAACGAAATCTCGACGCTGTCGAGCTCGGTCCAGGCCGGCGCGGTTGCCCAGGAGCCGCCGCTGGCGTGATCGTCGCGGTTGAGATAGCGGTCGATCCGGGTCACGCGCGGAAGGTGCGCGGCAGGCTGAAACCGGAGGCGCTGAACGGAACGCATCATCACCCCTCCGCTGGAAACACGCGAGCTGCCAGCTTGCGGAAGCGCGTGAGGCGCGACTCGACGTCTTCCGGCGTGACGCTCGGTTCGATGGTGCGGAAAGCCGGTCGCCAGGATTCGGGTGATGTCACCGGATCGATCCAGCCGAGGGTCGTTGCCGTCGACCGCGCCGCGCCCCACGCCGAGAGATCCGCCTCCGAGATTGCGGCGACCGGTCGTCCGAGCGCATCGGTGAGGCTGTGCAGCCAGGCATCGTCGCGAGTTCCGCCTCCGCCAGCCAGCACTGGCGCGTTGGTGCCCAGCCTGCCGCCGGCACGTTCGAATGCGTCGGCCAGCGCCATCGAGACGCCGTCGATCGCGGCGCGGGCGATGGTGGCGCGGTCGTGCATTTCGCGCAGGCCGATGAACGCCCCCGACGCGTCGCCGGGGATAACGTCCGATCGCTCGCCGGCGAGATAGGGCAGGAAGATGAGCTCCGGATCGGCCTGCGCAGCCGGTTCACCGAACGTCCTACGCGCCCAGCCAACGACATTTCCGCCGTTCAGCGTCGCGGTTGCCCGCAGCCAGCGCGGTAGCCCGGAAGGGTTCGCCGACGGCCATGCGTCGGCTTCCGGTTTCGTCACGGCGGATTGGAGCGCCTGACAGCCGGTACTGAGCAGGAGAAGCGGAACGGCGGGATCGGTCGCGCCGGCTCCGAACGCGGCCACGGCGGCGTCGCCACCGGCGATGACGACCGGGATGCCCGCCTCCAGACCGAGCCGTGCTGCCTCGTCCCGGGTCAGCGGCCCCGCGATCGAGCCCGCCGGTACGATCTCCGGCAGCATCCCTGGCTGGATTCCCGCCGCGCTGATCGCTTCTGCGTCCCACGATGCGCCGTCACCACTCCAGCCGGTGCCGATGGCGTCGCTCGGGTCGGTGACCCGGCGGCCGGTGAGGCGATAGACCATCTCGTCCTTCGGCAGCAGGAGGTGGGCGGCACGGGTCGCGATCTCGGGTTCAGTTGCCACCAGCCAGTGCCAGCTCGCAGCCTGGTACCCCGGCGCGACCGGTGGATGGTGCGGGACCCGGCCCAGCAGCGCCCTCAGCGCGCCGGAGCTCCGCCGGTCCTCCCAGGTGATCGCAGGACGCAGGACGTCGCCGGCGGCGTCGTGAATGACCAGGCCGTGCATCTGGCCGGTAACGCCGATTCCGGCGATGCGCGAGTCCGGCGGCAGCGATGCACGCAGGTCTGCGACGCCGGAGACGACGTTGCCCCACCATTCGGCTGGATCCTGCTCGGCCGCATCCGGAGCCGGGCGGGCGGTGGCGTGCGGCAGCCGATGGCGAGCGACGATGTCGCCGTCGCGTGAGACCAGCAGCAGCTTCGTCGAGGACGTGCCGAGATCGATGGCCAACAGCGCTTCGGTCATAGCGCAACCATCCAGCCGAAGGCGATCAACACGAGGGCAAGTGCCGGCAGGACGACCGGTGAGATTCGTGCCGACGAGGCACGGGCGAGTGCGAGATCGATCGGAGCGAGGATGGCGACGGCAAGTCCGGCGGCGGTGCTCCATGTCGGATCGATGGGGCCGAGTATCGCAACCAGGATGGTGGCGGCGGCAAGTGCGAGCAATCCTATCCATGCAGCCATGGTCGCCTGGACGTCGCCGCCGGCATGGCCGGCACGAACGGCGTGCTCGAGCGATACGAGCCCGACTGCGGCGATCGGCACCAGCATCAGCAGCCAGCGATCCCACGCCTCGAAGACGCTCCAGACCCACAACGGGATGATCGTCACAGCGACGGTCCAGAAGGTGAGGGCGTGATTCGAGGTCGGCACGGTCAGCAGCAGCAGGGTCATGCCGAGTACCGTGAGCGAGAGGGCGAGGACATTGAAAGTGAGTGCGATCACGATCACGAGCGCCAGCGCGCCCCAGACGATCAGCGGCGAGACGGTGCGAGCGGTGCGATTGCCGGAACCGACGTCGATAATCGTTCCCAGCGAGAACGTGAGCAGCAGCCAGATCGCAAGCACCCGCAGCCACGTCCAGATGCCGGTGCCATCGCCAGGCGCGACAATGCCGGAGCCGACCACGATCGCCAGGCTGGCGAGGGCCCCGGTGCCGGTCGGGCCGGTCATGACGCGGCGCGCCGTTTCGATGATCGAGCCAGGTGGCGTGGCCGGGTCGCGCATCCGGGGCGGGGCCTAGGACGGCGTCGAGCCGTCTGAGCTGGCCGCGGGCGTGCGGCGGTGCCGGCGGCGGAGATCACGCCGTCGGAACGTGCGACCCGAGACATGTGTTGGAGCGGGGGGACGAGCCGGAAGGTCGCGTGTGGCGGCGATTTCGATGGTCTCGTCATCCACGGCCTGCCAGCCGTCGCCAGGGTTCAGTGTCCAGGCGCTCGTCGCTCCCTTTTGGAGCATGACGCAGGCTGTCTCGAGGTTGCGGGCGTCTGGCGATACCAGCACGATCCGATCGGCTTCGAGCACTGAGGCGGGCACGAGGTCGACGTCAACGCCCGCGCGACGAAGCTGGGTGGCGATATCGCCGCGCTCGCGCCGGATCACCCGGGTCAGATGGCCGACACCGGCCGCGTGGAGCGCGGCGACGACATCGTTCTGGATCTCCTCGGTGATGACGGCGACGGCGGACGCTTGCATGCTGATGACCTGCCTGTGATTGCGCGCGGGGCGGCGACAGTCTCGACGTTCGGGATGTGCCTTTCAGGCACATTGAGTGTACCGGAACCCCCGGGTCCGTGCATGGAGGGTGGGGCACAACGATGACTCATCGCAGGGGAGGTCGTCTCATCGCTCACCGATGCGGGTCCCGGGCAGCTACAAATCGAGAAAGATGCGGGCAAGCGTGAAGTAGATGATCAGGCCGGTGCCGTCGACGAAGCTGCTGATGAAGGGGGCGGAGACGACCGCCGGATCCATCTTCAGCTTGCTCAACACAATAGGGATGATCGCTCCGACGGTCGCCGCCCAGACTGTCAGCACCAGCACCGTCAAGCCCACGGTCAGGCCGATCGCCGTCGAGCTGCCGGCCGAGAAGTCGGCCCGGAGAAACATCAGCAGGCCCATCACGACGCCAAGCGCGAGCCCGGTGAGCGCCTCCTTGCCGACGACCCGGAGGATGTGCGACGGCTTCACTTCGCCGACCGCCATCGCGCGGATCAGCGTCGACACCGTTTGCGAGCCAACGTTGCCGCCGGTGCCGATCAGGATCGGAATGAACGCCGACAGCAGGATCACCTGCTGGAGCACATCCGAATAGTGCTCCTGGATCGTGACGGTGAAGAATTGCGCGAAAAAGAGCACCAGCAACCAGACGATGCGCTTCCGAAACAGCAGCAGCGGCGAGGCGCGCAGGTAGGGCACCTCCAGCGGTTGCGAGCCACCGAGCCGCTCGATGTCTTCGGTGGCTTCCTCTTCGAGGATGTCCGCGACGTCATCGGTGGTGATGATGCCCAGCAGGCGGCGATCGTCGTCGACCACCGGCAGCGCAAGCAGGTCGTGCTCCGTGACCAGCCGCGCGGCCTCCTCCTGGCCGGCGCTGACAGGTACCGTGATGACGTCTGTCGTCATCAGCTCGGAGACTGGCGTGTTGGGGCGACTGAGCACGAGCCGGTAGAGCGGCAACACGCCAAGGAGCGAATCGTCATCGCGGGAGATGACGTAGACGTAGTTGACGGTTTCCGCCTCTTCGGCGACCTGGCGAAGTCCCTGGATGGTTTCGTCGGCGTGGAGATCGGGAAAGACGGCGACGAAGGCCGGCGTCATGATCCCGCCGGCGGTATCCGGCGGATAGGCCATCAGGTCGCGGATTTCGGCCGCTTCGTCAGGCTCCATCTCGATCAGGACGGTGCCTGCCGCGGCCGGGTCGGCCTGCTCCATCTCCGCGAAGATGTCAGTGGCGTCGTCGGGATCGATTTCTTCGAGGATCTCGGCCGCCTGGACGGAGATCGGAAGAGCGTCGTGTATGGAGAGAGTGTAGATCTCGCTGGTCGCCGTATCATTA
>CBFGRG010000070.1:0-10369 GCA_965651105.1 uncultured bacterium
GGGCAGTTGGCAGGGAAGGGGAAGAAAGAGGAGGGTGGACCACCGGTCCATCCTCCTCTTTTGTTTCCGACCGGGCGATGGCGAGCCAGAACCCCTCAACCCGACGCTCCATGATCCGCGATGGCGGGTTATCGAATGATCCGCACCCTGGGTCAGTGGTCCTCCTCCGGGGTGCGGTGCCGGCCGCGACGCGGCGCGTGCGAGTGGCTGTAACCGTCATGGTTGTGCCAGTACGGGCGATTCTCGGCCGGATCGCCCTTGAACAGCAGTTTCGGCCGGCTGGGTGACCGTCGTGCGGGGGCGCCACAGATCGGGCAGTGGACCGGCTCGTCGCGCTCCGCCAGCGGGCGCTCGCGCTCCATCACGGTTTCGCAGGCATCGCAAACGTAGATGTAGGTTGGCATGACTGAGCTCCTTTTTCCGGGACCTGCCGGGATCGTCGCGAATCAGGGGCAGGGCGTCAAGCCGCCGGCCCGATCGCTAGGGCAGCACCAGCGCAAGCGTCAGGATCGTCGCGGTGGCGACCATCAGCACCGTCAGGACCAGGACGACGGCCGCCACCCGACCGCCGGTCTCCCGCACGGATCGAACGTCGACGCTCAACCCGAGACCGGCCATCGCCACGGCCGTCATCACCCGGCTCGTCTCCTGGGCGCCATTGGCGAACCAGCCCGGCACCAGCCCGAGCGAGCGAAGTGTCACGGTGATGCCGAAGCCGATCACGAACCACGGCACCAGCTTTTTCAGCGTCAGGTTGCTGCCGCCGGTGGCGTCGCGCTCCCGGAAGAGAATGGCGAGGAGGGCAACCATCGGGCCGAGCAGCAGCACCCGGGTCAGCTTGACGAGGCTGGCGATTTGGCCGGCCGTCGCGCTGACCGGAAAGGTCGCCGCCAGCACCTGCGGCACCGCATAGACCGAAAGTCCGGCCACCACGCCGTATTCGGAATCGCTGAGCCCGACCACGGGGATCAGCAGTGGCAGCGTGAGCACCACCCCGATGCCGAGCACTGCCGTCAGCGCGATCGCGCTGGCGACATCCTGCTTGCGCGCCCGGATCGCCGGTGCGACGGCGGCGATGGCCGAGTTTCCGCAAATCGCGTTGCCAACCCCGATCAGCACGGATAGCTTCAACGGCAGTCCAGCCAGCTTGCCGAGCCCCGTGCCGAGCGCCAGCGTCAACGACACCGAGACGAGCACGGCGAGGGCCAGCTTCGCGCCGGCGTCGACCAGCGTGCCGAGCGCCAGCGAAAAGCCAATCAGCACGATCGCGAATTCCAGCACCTGTTTCGCGCTGAAATCGATACCGGGCTGCATGTTCGCCGGTGGCTGCCAGAACGCCCGCACCACGACGCCAAGGATCAGCGCCAGGACCAGTGGCTCCAGCAGCGCGTAGCCGATGATGAGCGTTTCGATCTCGGCGATGACGATTGCAACCAGGGTGACGGTCGCGGCCAGGGCGATGCCCGGAATCAGGCGGCGGACGGTGGTCGACGACGGCAAGGGATGAGCTCCAGAAACATGGGCGTGAGGCGGCACATGCTGCCCGGGGCAATCTGTGCGACAGTTGCGGGTGAAATGACGGAGGCTGAACCCAGCCATTCATCCTGAACGTAACGGAGTTGAGAGTCGCATGGACCGGAACACGGAGCAACCCCCCACCGTGCTGGTGACGGGGTCGAATGGCTTGATCGGCCGCAAGCTGGTCGCCGCCTGGCGCGAGAGTGGTCGCTACCGCCCGATCGGCCTCGCCCGGCAAGCTGGTGAGTACACCGACATCGTGGCCAGCATCGAGGATCTCGACGCGCTCGTCGCGGCGATGGAGGGCGTCGATGCCGTCGTCCACATGGCCGCCACCTCGCCTGTCGACTCCGCGTGGGACGACGTCCTGCACAGCAACCTGATCGGCACCTATCATGTTTTCGAGGCTGCCAAGCGCACCGGCGTGAAGAAGGTGGTGTTCGCATCGTCGAACCACGCGGTTGGCACCTTCGAGACGTCCAACCAGCCCGAGCTCTACGACCTTGACGATGGGCGCAGCATCGACGAAACCGTCGAGATCATGCCGGATTCGCTCTATGGCGTCTCCAAGGCCTACGGCGAGGCGATGGCGCGGTTCTACGTCGACCATCACGGGCTCAGCGCCGTCTGCCTGCGCATCGGAAGCTGGACCGGCGACGACGCGGCGAAGGCGCCGAAGCAGCTCTGGGATCCGAGCCTGGATGACGATCCGGAAGCGCTGGCCAATCGGCGACGCTATCGCGGCACCTGGCTCAGCGACCGGGACGGCATTCACCTGGTCGAGTGCGCGCTGGACACGCCGAAGCGCTGGTTCCTCTGCTACGGCATTTCCGACAACGCGCGCAAATTCTGGGATATCGAACACGCCCGCGAGGGCATCGGCTACAACCCAAGGGACACGACACCCGAGGAGATCCTGCCGGGTCAGCGATGAAACGTGGTGCGGGCGAATCGCCTGACTGGCCGGACTCGGAACTGCAATCGTTCGACTGCCCGGAAGATCATCGGGTTTTCACACGCAACATCGCTTTTCTCGGGTATGGTTGACAAGCGGGCAGGTGCCGCGGCACTGGCCCGCCTTTTCCTGCTCGCGTGCTAATCGGGGTCAGCTCCATGCGCAACTTTCCGTTCGATCAACCTGGTACGTTCTACAAGGGAAATATCCACGCCCACAGCACCAACTCCGACGGCAGCAAGAGCCCGCGCGAGCTGGTCGCCACCTATCGTGACCGTGGATACGACTTCATGGCGGTTACCGACCACCACATGGAGCGGTACGGATACCCGGTGACCGACACGCGGGAGCTGCGCACGCCCGGTTTCACCACGCTCATCGGCGCGGAGCTTCACGGCCCGAAGCTCGACAATGGCGCCCAGTGGGACATCCTCGCGGTCGGCCTGCCACTCGATTTCGGCCCCAACGGGCATGTCGAATCCGGACCGGAGCTCGCGGCGCGGGCGTCGGAGCTCGGCGCGTTTGTGGCAATCCCGCACCCGCAGTGGACCGGCGTGTCGATGGACGACGCCGCCAGGATCGCCGGTTTCGATGCGATCGAGGTGCACAACGAGGGGCACACCACCGACAGCGACCGCGGCAACGGCTGGTTCCTGGCCGATCTCATGGCCACGGCCGGGCATCGCTTTTCCTGCACCGCCGCCGATGACGCCCACTTCAACGCCCGGCCCGATGCCTTCGGGGGCTGGATTCACGTGCGCGCCGAGGATCTCGATCCGGACGCGCTGCTGGCGGCGATGAAGCAGGGCCACTTCTATTCCAGCACCGGCGCCGAGATTCACAACGTGGTCATCACCGAACACGAGATCGTCGTTGAGTGCTCCCCGGCCGAGGTCGTGATGGTCGGCGGCTACGGCACCACCTGCCGCTGGAGCCGCTCGTCCGGCATGACCCGGGCGACCTTCCCGCGCGCGCCGTTCGAATCGGCCTACGCCCGCATCACCGTGATCGACCGCCACGGTCGCAAGGCGTGGACGAGCCCGATCTGGCTCGACGAGATCTGATCCGGCCCGGCGCGCGCCGAGACGCTGCGCGACTGGCCCGCATCGTGCGGACGTTGAAGCGTGAAGTTTCACGTTCGCCGAGGATGACGCATGACGACCGTCCACAACGCCAACGAGATCGAGAACCAGCCGGCCGGGCGACCCAGGCTCCCGGAGGGTATCCGGGCCTGCCTGTTCGACCTCGATGGCGTCTTGACCCAGACCGCTTCGGTCCACGCGGCTGCCTGGAAAGAGATGTTCGACGCCTTCCTCCGCGAGCACGCGGCTGACGGGTCGTTTCGCCCCTTCGATATCGATACCGACTATCCGCGCTACGTCGACGGCAAGCTCCGTCAGGACGGTGTGCGCTCGTTTCTCGCCTCGCGTGACATCGAGCTGCCCGAAGGTGATCCGGATGATCCGCCCGACGCGCTCACCATCCACGGCCTGGGCAACCGCAAGAACGAACGCGTGCAGGAAATCATCGAGACGCGCGGCGTCGAGGTCTTCGCCGGCTCGGTTCGTTTTGTGAACGCCGTGCGAGATGCCGGGTACCGGCGGGCGGTGGTGTCGGCGAGCAAGAACTGCAAGGCCGTGCTCGTTGCCGCCGGCATCGAGGATTTGTTCGAGGCGCGTATCGATGGCGTCGTCGCCGCCGAGCGGGGCCTGCCTGGAAAGCCGGCGCCCGACACCTACCTGGCGGCGGCGGAAGAGCTGGGCATCGAACCTGGCGCCTGCGTCGTGTTCGAAGACGCCGTCGCCGGTGTTGAGGCGGGCCGTGCCGGCAATTTCGGGTGGGTCGTTGGGGTGGACCGGGTCGGCCAGGCGGAGGCCCTGCGTGAAGGTGGCGCCGACATCGTGGTGAGCGACCTTGCCGAGCTGCTGGAGGAACGATGATCGAGCCGAATCCCTACACGATCGCGCCGTGGGAAATTGTCGAGCCGGAGCTGGATCTCGATCAACTGGCGCACACCGAGTCGATCTTCGCGCTTTCCAACGGGCACATCGGTCTGCGCGGCAACCTGGACGAAGGGGAGCCGCACGCGCTGCCCGGCACCTACCTGAACGGTGTCTACGAGACCGTGCCGCTGCCCTATGCCGAGATCGGATATGGCTACCCCGAAGAGGGGCAGTCGATGATCGACGTCCAGAATGGCAAGCCGCTTCGCCTGCTCGTCGATGACGAGCCGTTCGATGTGCGCTATGGCACCCTGCGGCATCATCGGCGTGTGCTCGACCTGCGGGCGGGTGTGCTGCGGCGCGAGGTCGAGTGGGTATCGCCGGCCGGGCAGGCGGTGCGGATTCGCTCGACGCGGCTGGTCTCGTTCGTGCAGCGGGCGATCGCCGCCGTTCACTATGAGGTCGAGCCGATCGACAACTCCACCCGGATCGTCGTCCAGTCGAGCCTGGTGGCCAACGAGCCTCTCCCCGAGCCGACCGACGATCCGCGCAAGGCGGCGGCATTGCGATCACCGCTGGCGAGCGATTATCACCGGCACGATGGCGTGCAGGTATCGCTCGGGCACCACACCCATCAAAGTGGGCTGCGGGTGGCGGCGGCGCTCGACCACGTGGTGGATGGCCCCGAGGGAACGCGGGTCACGTCCGAAAGCGAGCCGGACCTCGGCCGGGTGACGATCAGCACCGAGCTGGAACCAGGCCAGGTGCTGACCGTCGACAAGCTGATGGCCTACGGCTGGTCGTCCGTGCGGTCGATGCCGGCCCTGCGCGATCAGGTCGACGCCGCGCTCTCGGCGGCGAGGCGGACCGGCTGGGAGGGGTTGCTGGCTGCCCAGCGCGAGTACTTCGACGATGTGTGGTATCGCTCGGATATCGAGATCGAGGGCGATCCCCAGCTTCAGCAGGCGGTGCGCTTCGCCAACTTCCAGGTGGTGCAGGCGGCGGCGCGGGCCGAGTATCGCGGGATTCCCGCCAAGGGTCTCACCGGGCGCGGATACGACGGGCACACCTTCTGGGACATGGAGACCTATCTGCTCCATGTGCTGACGTATGCCTCGCCACGGTCCGTGCGCCAGGCCCTGATGTGGCGCCACTCGACGCTCGATATCGCCCGGGAGCGCGCGCACGAGCTGCGTCTCAAGGGGGCGGCCTTTCCCTGGCGGACGATTCGCGGCGATGAATGCTCCGGGTACTGGCCGGCGGGGACGGCCGGTTTTCACGTCAACGCCGACATCGCCGACGCGGTCCGGCGCTACGTCTCCGCCACCGGCGACGTGGAATTCGAAGCCGGGCCAGGCCTCGAGCTGCTCGTCGAAACGGCGCGGCTCTGGAAGTCACTCGGGCACTTCAACGGCCAGGGCAATTTCCGGATCGATGGCGTCACCGGGCCTGACGAGTACTCGGCGCTTGCCGACAACAACGTGTTCACCAACCTGATGGCGGCGCGAAACCTCCGGGTCGCGGCCGATGCGGCGATGCGGCACCCGGAGCCGGCGTACGATCTCGGCGTGACGAACGATGAGATCGCCGGCTGGCGTGCCGCCGCGGACGCCATGGTCATTCCCTACGATCACGACCTCGGCGTGACACAGCAGTCTGAGGGGTTCACCCGGTATCGCCGTTGGGATTTCGAGGCCACGCGCGAGGACGAATATCCCCTGATGCTGCACTTCCCGTATTACCTGCTCTACTCGAGCCAGGTCGTGAAGCAGGCGGATGTGGTCTTCGCGCTGTACATCTGCTCCGATTGCTTCAGCGATGAGCAAAAGCGGCGGGATTTCGATTACTACGAGGCGATCACGGTCCGCGACTCGTCCCTGTCGGCTTCGATCCAGGCGATCGTCGCCGCCGAGGTCGGCCACCTCGACCTTGCCTACGAGTATCTGCGGGAGACGGCATTCGTCGATCTTTGGGATCTCGCCGGCAACACCGGCGACGGCCTCCACCTCGCCGCGCTGGCAGGCGCCGGCCTCGCCACAGTCGCCGGATTCGGCGGCATGCGAGACCACAGCGACACGGTCGCCTTCTCGCCTCGCCTGCCGGGGGCGATCACCCGGATGTCGTTCGGACTGGTCATCCGGGGACGGCTCATCAGGATCAGTTTCGACGCCGGCGAGACGCGCTACGAGCTGCGCAAGGGTGATCCGATCGAGCTGATCCACCACGGAGAGCGATTCGAGCTCGGCCAGGAGCCGCGAACGTTCCCGAATCCGGAGCCGCCGAAGGTGGCGGCGGTCCAGCCTCCGCTGCGGCGTGACCCGTGCCGCCGTGGCGTTGCCTGGGAGGGATATCTTGCGGAGTATCCCGGCATCGTCGCTCACGGATGATGCGGAATCAGGCAGCTCCCGCCGAGCGCTGGAGACGCCGATCGACGTGGTCTGGCGCCTCCAGCGCTGCTTCCTACCAGCGTGCGGGATCGGGTGAGAAGGCCGGATCGACGATCTCGCGCATGTAGCTCGCGTCGTCCCGCTCCGGGATGCCGCAGGTCTTGTAGCGCTCGTGCATCCGGGCGAGGTTGTCGCGATCGATCTCGATCCCCAGCCCCGGCGCGTCCGAGACACGCACCGAGCCATCCTCGAACGGCACGCGTCCGCCCTGGATGATCTCGTCTTCCTCGCGCTGCCACGGGTAGTGCGTGTCGCAGGCGTAGGTCAGCACCGGCGTGGCCGCCGCGACCTGCGCCATTGCCGTCAGCGAGATGCCGAGATGGCTGTTGGAGTGCATGCTCAGGCCGATGCCGAACGTCTCGCAGAGCCGGCCCAGCTCGTGGGTCGCCTGCAGGCCGCCCCAGATGTGATGGTCGCTGAGGATGATCTGCACCGCGTCTTTCTCGACCGATTCCGGGATGCGCTCGAAGCGGGTGACGACCATGTTCGTCGCCAGTGGCGTCATCACGCCCTTGCTGATCAGCTCGCCGCGAGTCGCGGCCATGTCGTCCATCGTCGGCGCCGGGTCCTCGAGGTACTCGAGAATTCCGTCGAGCCCGACCCCGACCTTGACCGACGTTTCCACGGTCCACGCCCCGTTCGGGTCGAGCCGCAGCGGCATGTCGTCGCCGAAGGCGTCGTGGAGGGCGCGCATGGCGTCCATTTCCTGCTCCGGTGGGAAGACGCCTCCCTTCAGCTTGATGCTCTTGAACCCGTATTCGTCGATGAATGCCTTCGCCTGCTGGACGACCTGGTCCGGAGTGAGGCAGGGGCCGTAGACGTCGTCCCGGATGTCGTCGTTCATCCCCCCGCCGCCCTCGCGCTTGTAGAAGAGGTAGGCCGAGAACGGCACCGTGTCGCGGACCTTGCCGCCCAGGAGCGCGTGAACCGGCAGCCCGAGCGCCTTGCCGGCAGCATCGAGCATCGCGACCTCGACACCGCTGTAGACGAGCTCGCGCCGTCGTTGGTCCTTCATGCCGGGCATGATCTGGTGGGTGTCCTCGAGCGCGTCGTCGGGTGAGCCGAACAGCTTCTGCCGCAGCGCCTGCCGGTTGAAGACATCCAGTCCGATCAGGTCGGGGATGGCGAGCCGGAAAGCCTCCTGGAGCTTTTCGCCACCGGATACCTCGCCGAACCCGGAGATGCCCTCGTCGGTCTCGACCTCGACGATCGTGCGCAGCGCGTAGGGCTGATGTAACCCGGCGAAGTTGAGCAGGGGAGGGTCGGCGAAGGCGATCGGCGTGGCTGTGATGTTCGTGATTTTCACCTTTGAAGCTCCTTGGGCAGGCGGGTGACGATACCTCGCAATGAACCAGAACCGCCCGATCCGGTCAAGCACAACCGCGCCCGGAGCCAACTGACTTCCGGGTGCCTGTGCTGACCCGGTGGCGGGCGAAGACGCCAGGTCGGGCTTCTTGCCTGCATTGAAAAATGGGCGCATGACTCGGCGTCTACGTCAGTCCTACGTATCGGACGCGCTGAAAAGTTACGTACGGAGGTCCACATAAGATACGCAATTCGACTGATGTTTCGCTGATCGAGCAACGGCATAGTGGTGATCGCGCCGGACGACACCGCCTGTCCACCAGGCACGACCGGCACCGGGACCTCCACTGACGCGCCGGGACCCAACCGTGCCAGCGCACCGCCTCTCCCAATCCCATTCCAGGAGTTGCTCGATGTCCCTCACCACCGGTCTTTCGTCTCGTGTGCCCGTGATCACTCCCGACGCCAGCCCGTTTCGCGCGCTTCGTGCGGGCCTGACCGGCGACCTGATCACCCCGACCGACCCCGGGTACGACGATGCCCGCCGCACCCAGAGCATTCTGGTTGACCGGCATCCGCTCGCCATCGTTCGCGCAGCCGATAGCCGCGATGTCGCGGCGGCGGTTGATTTCGCCCGCGAGCGCGGAATGCCGCTCGCCGTTCGCGGCGGTGGTCACAGCCTCGCCGGCCACAGCATGGTGAACGATGCGCTCGTGATCGATCTCTCGCAGATGAAGCGCGTGCTGGTCGATCCGCTGACGCGAACCGCCCGCGTGCAGGGTGGTGCAACGTCCGCCGATCTGGCCGGTCCGGCTGCCGAGCATGACCTCGCCCTCTCGACCGGGGACACGTCCTCGGTCGGCATCGGTGGACTCACCACCGGCGGCGGCGTGGGCTTCATGGCTCGCAAGCACGGTCTGGCGATCGACAACCTGCTCGCGGCCGAGGTCGTGACCGCCAGCGGCGAGATCGTCACCGCCGACGAGCGCTCCCATCCGGACCTGTTCTGGGCGATCCGTGGCGGGGGCGGAAACGTCGGTATCGTCACCGAGTTCACATTCCGCCTCGCGTCGGTACCGCAAATTCTCGGCGGCGTGCTGGTGCAGCCGGCCACCCGCGAGGTCGTTCGCGGCTACCTCGAAGCCGGACTCGCCGCGCCGGACGATCTCACGACGCTGGCGCACATCATGCCCATGCCGCCGCTGCCGTTCGCGCCTGAGGCATGGGTCGGGAAGCCGGTCGTGCTGACCCTGGTGACCTGGTCCGGCGACATCGAAGCCGGGCAGGAAGCGCTCGCGCCGCTGCGGGCCCTGGCGGAACCGGTGGCGGAGATGATCGCGCCGATGCCGTACCCGGCGATGTACGCGTTCACCGACCAGAACACGCTGCCGCATGGCGCCTCGATTCGCATGATGTTCGCCGACGACCTCAGCGACCACGCGATCGACACCATGGTCGATGCCGTGCACCACGCCAGCTCGGAGATGAGCATCATCCAGCTCCGCGCGATGGGCGGCGCCTTCGGGCGCGTGCCCAACGATGCCACCGCCTTCGCGCATCGGGACAGGAACTACTTCGTGTCGATCATCAATGTCTGGTTCGACCCGACGCAGGACCGCTCACAGCACCAGGCGTGGACCGAGGCCCTGTGGGCGACGATCCGGCCAGAAGGCAAGGGTGTCTACGTCAACTTCCTGGAGCAGGAGGGGGAGGATCGCGTGCACGAGGCGTACCCCGCCGGCACGTACGAGCGGTTGGCGGTGATCAAGCTCCGCTACGATCCCGACAACCTCTTCCGCTTCAACCAGAACGTTCGGCCGAAGGCGTAACGTCACCGGGCTGGCGCGTGCTGGCCCTCAGTACCGCGATGGCGGCGGCTTTCGAGGCATCCAGAGCCATGGGAGTCGGCTCGGAAGCCGCCGCTATCGCCAGCATTCAGTTGAAAGGAGCGAACCATGCTTACCATCACCGTCGCCACCCCATTTCGCAAGCGCCAGCGACGCCAACGTCGCAACACGATCGCCATCGCTCGCGGTCACCGCACCGATCGCAGCACCTCGCCAGCGCCAGATCCCCGCACCGCGGTGGTCGTGTGGTCCGATCCGGATACGCGGCACAGTGAATTCGATCTCGATCTCGCCACCTGGGAAGACGCCGAGTGGCGCTGAGCGGGGCGAGAGACTACGCGACCAGACACGACC
>CBFGRG010000071.1:0-10334 GCA_965651105.1 uncultured bacterium
GCCAGTGACCTGTTGAACACCAGTGGCAGGCAGGCTGCCGCCATCGCGATTCCACCCGCGAGCAGCGCGACGCCGAATCCCTGCGCCGCGATCAGCGCCCCACCGAGCAGCATCCCCAGCGGCGAGGCCATCATTGCCGTCGACATCAGCGTTCCCAGCGCCCGGCCAAGCATCTGCTCCGGTGTGTGGCGGTGAAAGTACGAAACGACCAGCGGGTTGATGATGCCGCTGCCGAAGTCGATCACGAACAGCAGCAGCCACATCGTGATCAGGCCCGGCTGCAGCGCCATGCCGAACAGCGGCAGGGTCAGCATCGCCAGCGTCGCGATCACTGTCGGCCGGGGAGGCAGGCGCTCGCCCAGCCATCCGTAGAAAAGGGATCCGGCGAGCGTCCCCGCGGCGACGCTGGTCATCAGGACGCCCAACGTGCCGGCGCTGCGACCCATGTCAGCGATGTAGATCGGCAGGCCGATCGCGAAAATCGGGTTCAACACCATGTTGAGCACGGTGGCCGTCAGCGCGATCGATCGCAGCAGGCGGTTGCCGAACACATAGCGAAGGCCGGCCTTCATGTCCGCCAGCATCGTCGTGCCGCTCGGCTCGGGACGGGTCGTGGGTGGCAGCAGGAACCGCGTGATTGTGGCGGAAACGGCGAAGGTCGTTGCCGTGATCCACAGCGCGCTCGCCGCGCCCATCAGGGCGATCAGCGCGCCGGCCGCCGGCGCTCCGAGCAGGCCCATCAGCGAGCGGCCAATGCCGAATCCGGAGTTGACCCGCTCCAGCGATATCCCGGCCCGGTCGGCGAGCTTCGGGATCATCGCCTGACGGGCATTCATGCCCGGCCCGTCAAATATCGCTCCGGCGAACACGAGACCGATCAGCGTCCAGAGATTGAGACCTGTCGTGAAATGAAGGGCGGGGATGGCCGCCACCGAGAGCCCGCTCAGCACGTCCGCGAATGTCGCCAGCTGGCGGTGGGACATCCGGTCCGTCAGCGTGCCACCGATGAAGGTTGACAGGATCAGTGGTGCGACGCTGGCGGCCGCCACGATGCCCATCTTGCCGGCGCTGCCTGTCGTCTGCAGCACGAACCAGGGGATCGCCAGCATCACGATGCTGTTGCCGAGATTGGAGATGAGGTTTGCGGTCAGCATCCAGATGACCGGCCAGCGGTCGGTATGCTGGCCGGTCAGGGGCGGGGGAGAAGACATGGAGGCTCCGGGAATCCGGTGGGGAGGTCAGCGGACCAGCGCTGGCCGGGCGGGGCGATGGATCACGATCGGGCGCGGCGCCGGGGTGATCCGCGTGCCGAGCGCGATCAGGCTGTTGCCCGCGAGGGCACGAGCGGTCGACAGGAGTCCCGGTGACGGTTGCCGCGGGTTGCGGGCCGCCTGCTGGTGGTCGGCCTCTACCTGCGTGCGCTGGATCATCATCATGAGTTCCGGGTGCTGTTGCATGACTGGTGCTCCTTGTGAGAACCACTGTCGACTGGACACGTCCCGGTGAGTGGGGAAAACAGCCACTGCCCTGACTGGCCCGAGGGGCCTCGGCGTCCTCACGCCGGGGGCACCTCGGACCCGTTTTCAGGCGTTTTCGGAGTCACGGTCCAGCTGCGAGAGCGCGTCCTCGATGTCGATTTCGCCTTTTTCGAGCGCTTCGAGCACGCGCAGGCGCGCGTCGGTGGAGGTATTCTCGGTTGCCTGGCTCGTATCCGCATCCTGTTCCTGGGCCGCGTCCTCCGGCGTCGTGGCGGGCTCCGGCTGATCCATGCCTGGCGCTTCGGTGAAGGGCCTGGCTGGCTCGACCGGCGCGGTCTCCTCGGCTGGGGAGGCGTCAGTGTCCGGA
Source organism: uncultured bacterium (assembly GCA_965651105.1). Lineage (GTDB taxonomy): Bacteria > Chloroflexota > Chloroflexia > Thermomicrobiales > UBA6265 > JACCVC01. The sequence continues at coordinate 1,846 of CBFGRG010000071.1, forward strand.
GTCAGCGGCGCGGTGTCGTGCTGGTAGTCCACCCCGGCCGGTCCGGCGGTGAAGATTGGCGACGCGTCGTCGCGCTGCTTTCGCCGCTCCTCGCGAGCCTGTTGCTTGGCCTCGCGGGCTCGCTCCTTCTCTGCGCGGCGCTGCTCGCGATCATGGAGGTGCCCCGGGTCGCCACCGTGCGGTGGGGTCGGTGGGGTCGGTGGCGTCGGCGGGGTGGGGGGAACTCGCGGCACCTCGCCGGCCCCGACCATGTGACGGATCTCGCGGCCAAACTCCTTCATTTCCTGGCCGAACGCCTTCATCTCGTCCTTGAAATCGGAGAGATCGTCGCCGTCGTAGGTCTCCGCTGTCACATCTGGTGTGCGCTGCGGCATCGCCAGGGTACGTGCCTCGACGCTCTCGTCCAGATCGGCGCTCGCGGTGAGGTCGCCGCTGACCGTCTTGATGTTGATCGTCGCGCCGCTGGCACCGGATCCGGCCGTCCACTCGCGCCGCTTCTGCTTCTCCCAGACCCCGCCGACGTGGCTGGATCCGGAGAGGGTGCCGAACCCGAGCCTGGCCGCTGCGTTGGGCAGGGTTGCCTTGAGCGAGACATCGCCGCTGACGGTCTCGATGCCGTAGTTGGCGGCATTGTTGAACGTGGCTCGGAGCGAGACATCACCACTGACGGTCGTGATGCGTGCATTGCGGAGGGCGAAGTCGTGTATCTCGACGTCGCCGCTCGCCGAGCGCGCCGCCAGCCAGGCGTCACCACCGGAGATCGAGACGTCGCCGCTGGCGGTGTTGATCTCCAGGCTTTCGATGATGTTCTCGGCGTCGACATCGCCACTGGCGGTGTGGATCGAGATCGTGCCGGTCAGGTCACGCGCGTTGACGTCGCCCGAGGCGGTAATGATGCTCGTCCCCGCGCGAAAGTTGCGGGCGTCCACCTCGCCGGATGCCGTGCGGAGCTTGATTTGAGACCCGTCGGCGAGATTCGCGGGCAGCCGGACAATGATGTGGAAATCGAGCTCGGGGCTGAGCCGCAGGCGCGAGAGATTCCAGTCCTCGGGCCGGAAGCCGTACTGGAGCTGATCCCGAATGCGTCGGGCCAGCCCGGAAACGCCGGAGGCGAACTGCCAGTCGGGGTGGATCGAGATGGTGTTGCCCTCAACCTTGACGGTGAGGTGGTGGTCGTCGTCTGCGAACTCGCCGTTGTCGGTGCGGATCGCGGCGACCTCGATCGTGCCGGCGGGCAGGGTGGCGTCGGTGGTGATGTCGACATGACCGCTCGCGTTGGACGCGGACAGCGTCAGCGGCGAATCGGCGTTGAAGGTGACACTCGCTTCGAGGCGGCGATGGTCGGGGCTGGTGGTGAAGGTGGGATCGGTGGCCATGGCGTCTACAACTGTCCTTTCCTCAGGAAACCTTGGGAACGTGGGGTCGGTCACGATTCGGCGCCGAGGGCAGCCAGCCGGCGCGAAGCCTCGCTGGCGCTGATTTCCTTGTTCTGCAGGGCCGCGAGGATGTCGCGGCGGGCGTCTCGGTTCTCGGTGGGGCGCTTCTGGTCGCCGGCGAACCCGAGGGTGGCCAGCAGGTCATCGAGGCGGGCGCGGACGGTGGGGTAGGAGATGCCGAGATCGGCCTCAACCTCCTTGATGATGCCCCGGTTCTTGATGAACGCCTCGAGAAATCGCAGCTGCTCGCCCGAGAGCCGGGCGAAGCGGTTGAAGACGAACTGGCCGTCGATGCCGGTGCCGCAGGTCTCGCACTGCAGGCGCGTGACGGTCAGCTCGGAATGGCAGATCGGGCAGGAATCGGGGACGGGGTGGCGCTGAGTGTCGGTGACGTCCTGGTTCATTCGGCAAGCTCCATCGTGGGTGAGGTGAGGTATCCGGAGCCGGTCGGTGGGGTGATTCCCAATGATTACGACTCGACTGGCTTGCCTAGAGCATAGACATCGTTCCCGATAATGTCAATATGGAGATTGATAATATTTCAGATATGGCGGATATCCACCAGCTACAACGACACTAGGTGTCTATTGAAGTGTCGCGACAAATGGGAGAGTGCCCCGGGAATGCGCCGCGCGGCGGGGAAGATGATGGCTATACTGGTGGCAACGAAAGAGTCGCCAGGAATCGGCGCATCCGCCCTGCTTCCGGCGCGGAGGAGAAGACGAGATGGTCAGTTTTCAGGTCGGCGATGAAGTCAAGGTGCGCATGCCGCGCGGGCGCAACTCGCGTGGCGTGATGGGGGTGCACCTGATGTACACCACCATGCCCGAGGCGAAATTCGATGGCGCCGTCGGTGTCATTACGCAGATCGACGATCGCAGCACGCTCGCCATCGATCCGCGCGGCGATCTTGGCCGGCCGCAGTACCTGGTCGATTTTCGGGGGCACAACAATCCCCGCATCCCCTGGCAGGCGCAATGGTTCCGCGAAGTCTGGCTCGAGCCGACCGGCAAGCGAGGCGTCGGTGATCGGCCGGAGGGCGCGGCGGTGACTCCACCCGACCGAACCGCTGGCCCCGTCAATACCTGAGCGACGGTTGCCGTGCCTCGCACATCATTTGTGCGAGGCGCGAGCTCAGGCCGGCGCCGTGCGCATCGTTCCCATCGACTCGTCCGGCTCGGTCGGCATTTCGCCGACCTCCCGCACCGGCGACCACCACACCCATGCCCCGGCGCAGAACATTCCCGCCACGCCGATCAGCAACGCCGATTGCACCCCGATCACCTCGCCCAATGCGCCGCCGATGAACGCGCCGATCGGCTGCAACCCTGTCACCAGCACCATGTCCGATGCCGCCACGCGGCCCAGCAGCCGGTCCGGCGTCACCGCCTGGCGCAGGGTTCCCTCGGTGATCTCGAAGATCACCAGCATCATCCACTGCGCGAACTCCGCGAACAGCACCAGCGGCAGCGCATACTCCGGCACCAGCACCGCCAGCGGGATCGTCAGGCCGAACGCGCCGAACAGCACTGCCGACCACACGATCGTCGGCCCGGTACCCAGCGCCCGGATCACCGACGTGGTGACGAGGCTGCCGAGCAGCCCGCCGACGCCGCCGGCGGCGTAGATGAACCCAACACCCCGCGCCGAGAGGTCGAGCACATTCAGCATGTAGAGCGGGTACACCGCGAGGAAGGCCCAGCCAGCAAGCACGATCGTTGCGTGGCTGCCGGCCAGCGCGCGCAGCAGCGGCGAGCGCACCACAACGGCGATCCCCTGTCGAATTTCCCGCATGATCGGCTCATGCTCGGCAGGCGGACGCGCGTCCGGCTCCCGATAGGAGATTTGCGCGATCCGCAGTCCCGACCAGAGGTAGGTGAGCGCGTTGATGGCGATTGTCGCGGGTCCGCCGATGGCGCCGACGAGCGAGCCGGCCAGCGAGGGCCCTGCGACCTGCGCGACCGAGTTGCTCGACAGGATGCGGCTGTTGGCCGACGGCAGCAGCTTGCGCCCGACCAGGCCAGGCATGTACGGCACCCACGCCGTCTGGAAAAACACCTGGAGCAGCCCGATCACGACCTCTACCGCGACCAGCAACGCGAACGAGGTCATGTCCAGCAGCGCCGCGATCGGGATCGTGGCGACGGCAAGTGCCTGGAGGAGGTTCGTGACCACCATGATCGGCTTGCGCCGGTGCCGGTCGACCCACGCGCCGGCGAAGAAGCCAAACAGCAGCCGCGGGATACCTGCGGCCGCACCGAGGATGCCCATCTCGAGCGGTGAGGCGCCGAGGCTGAGCACGGCGTAAAGCGGGATCGCCACGATCGAGAGCTGCGAGCCGAGCTGTGACCCGGCACGCCCGCTCCACAGCCGCATGAAGTCGACGTGGGTCCAGAGTGGATCGTTGCGGAGAAAGGCGGGAAGAAGGGAACGGCGCTCGCGCGGCGAGCGGCCCGGACTTGACGATGACATGACGAAAACGAGCTCCCGATTGTGGGAGCCTGCCGGTGGGGCGCAGGCTCCGCTGTCCACGTGCGCGGGCGGTGTTGCCACCGCGTTCAGGTCAGGACAGCGGCTCGTCTTGCATCCGGATGTGCTCCGGTCGCCAGGTGATCATCGCGAGGTCGTCGCTCCATGCTCAGGTGCGAACCGAATCGAAAAATCCGGAGTTCACTATACACCACGATCGTTCTCCGCGCCGTGTTCGTTTTCACTCCGTGGCATATGCCCTGCTCGATGTGCTGTACCGAATTCGATGTCGCTCCGTTCCTGCGGTGCGGCTTGTCAACAGGGATACCCAACATGAGCATCGACCCAGGCAGTGAAGATCCTCGCCGCAACGACCTGCTCGCCCAGATCAAGGAAGGAATGGACGTCGTCGATGTCGATGGCGACAAGGTTGGCTCGGTCCGATTCGTCCACATGGCTGACATCAACGATGCCGACAACGTCGGCGCGGAAGGGCAGGATCCGGATCAGGGATTTCTCGACCTGGTGCCGGATGACAGCGGAGATGGCGGCGGCCTGCTCGACGCCATCGGGCTTGGTGACCGCGTCACCGAGCGCATGGAGCGCAGCGGCTACGTCAGGATCGATGCATCCGGACTCTTCTCCGGCCAAAAGTATGTCCAGCCGAACCAGATCGGCGGCGTCGAAGGTGATACGGTGCGCCTCACCATCGACAAGGACCAGATCGGGGATCCGGCCTGAGCATCGATGGTCGGTATACTGGGCGGCAGGACCTGACACCGGCGGCCGCCGGTTCGCATGTACAGGCAGGAGCGCGCCGCCACACGTGATTTCTCTCGATTTTCTCGGCACCGGCACATCGACGGGCGTCCCGGTCATCGGCTGCGACTGCGAGGTCTGCACCTCGCCGGACCCGCGAGACGCCCGGTTGCGGTCGTCGGTGGTCGTGAGGCAGGGTGGCACGACCGTGCTGGTCGACACCTCGCCGGATTTGCGCGCCCAGGTGCTGCGCGACCCGATCCCGCGTATCGACGCCGTGCTCTTCACCCACGCCCACGCCGATCACACCGCCGGTCTTGACGAGCTGCGCCGCTACAACGCGATGCAGCAGGAGCACCTGCCGGTCTGGGCCAGCCGTGACACCGCCGAGAATCTCCGGCAGCGATTCGACTACGCCTTCATCGATCAGTACCCGGTCTATGGCGTCATCCCCGACCTCACGCTGCACACGATCGACGACACGACCCCGATCCGTGCCGGCGCAATGGATATCGTGCCCGTCCCCGTCAGGCACGGTCGATTGCCGATCCTCGGCTACCGCTTCGGCTCGATCGCCTATCTCACCGATGTCAAGACGATCCCGGAAACCTCGCTGCCGCTGCTGCGCGACCTCGACGTGCTCGTGTTGACGGCCCTGCGGAAGCATCCGCATCCGGCACACATGTCGCTGGAGGAAGCGCTCACCGCCGTGGAATTGTTGCAGCCCCGACACACGCTGTTCACACACGTCGCTCACGATATGGGCCGGTACGAGGTCGTGGCGCCGACGCTGCCGCCGAACGTCGATCTTGCCACCGATGGGTTGCGCGTGGTCGTGGATGACAAATCCGGCCACGCCGACCCGGTCCGATTCGAGCCATCTGCACGATATTGAGGAGTCGGCTGTGATCGTCACCACCACGGGAGCTATCGAAGGACAGGAGATCGACGGATATCTGGGCGTCGTCAGCGGGCGCGCCACCACCAGGGTGAACCTGGTTCGCGGTCTCGTCTCCGAGCTGCGCGATCGTATCGGCAGCCGGATCGTCTCCGGAACCTACCATTCGGATCGCCCTGACCCCTATCAGGTTGAATTCGCCGAGGCGCGCCAGAACGCGATGCGGGATCTGGAGCGGGCTGCCCTGGCGGCCGACGCCGATGCCGTGGTTGGCGTGCAGGTCGATACGCGCACGGAGGCCGGTGGCTCGATGGTCGTCGTCACCGCTTCCGGCACGGCCGTACGATTCGCCAGGGCAGCTTGAGCGGGACCGGAGCACACATGATTGTCACCACCACGAACCTGATTCAGGGACAGACGGTCGATGCCTACCTCGGCGTGGTCACCGGCGAGACCATTCTCGGCGCGAACATCATGAAGGACCTCTTTGCCGGGATACGTGACATCGTCGGTGGGCGCTCCGGTGCCTACGAGAAGGAGCTGCGCAGGGCCCGCGATATCGCGATGCAGGAGATGACCGCCGACGCCGAGGATCTCGGTGCCAACGCCGTGATCGGTGTCGACCTCGACTACGAGACCGTCGCCGGCGGCAACATGCTGATGGTCACCGTCTCCGGCACCGCCGTCCGTCTCCGCCCGGAATAGCGGCCGCAGCGGGCCGAATCCGGTTGGCAGCTGGTGAGTTGACTGCGATATCCGGTAACCGAACTCAAGTCCTTGGCTCTATCCTCACTGGACCGTCGCGACGATCTCACCAAACGCCTGAATCGGCGTTATCCTTCCGGCGGGCCAATCGGCTCAGGGGATGACCACAGCGATTCGGGGAGATGACACCATCATGACGGGCGAGAGCGAGACGCGGGCGGGCAACGCCTTCCTGCCGGAGATCATCCTCGGCGCCGTCATCCTCATCTGGGCGTCCACCTTCGTCATCACCAAGGACGCCCTCGACGACTTCACCCCGTTCTCGTTCATCTTCGCCCGCTTCTCGATCATCCTTGTGCTTGCCCTCGGCGTGCTCGCGGTCCAGTCACTCTTCCAGGGCTGGCGCACGATGTGGCACATCGATCGCGCCGACCTGCCCCGCTTTCTCGCCGCCGGCATCATCGGTTACACGTTCTATCAGACCGGTTTCACGGTCGGCATCGACCACACCACCCCGTTTTCCAGCTCGCTGCTGATCGCCAACGTGCCGCTGTTCACGCTCGTGATCGCGGCGCTGCTCGGCGAGCGCTACCCGGCCGGCGCCTGGCTGGGGGTCATCGTCGCCGTGGTCGGGGTCTCCGTTTTCCTGCTGGATGGCGGCACCGCCGGTACCGGCTGGCTCGGTATCGCCTTCAGCGCCGGCGCGGCGATTTCGTTCGCGATCTACGGCATCATTAACCGGCCGCTGGTGCGCAAGTACCGGTCGACGACTGTGTCCGCCTACACCACGCTGTTCGGTACCGTGCCGCTGCTGCTGATCGGCATCCCTGACGCGCGTGCGCAGGATTGGGGAGGTCTGGAGCTCTCGCACTGGCTGATGCTGGCCTACATGGCGATCTTCCCGATCTACCTCGTCTACATCGGCTACAACTGGGCGATCAAGCAGCGCGGCATCATCGCCACCAGCGCCGGACTGGTCGTGCCGATCGTGAGCGGCATCCTCTCGGTGATCTTCTTCGACGAGGCCTTTGGGGCGCTCAAGATCGCCGGCGCGGCGATCGTGCTCGTCGGCCTCGTGCTGATCCAGCACACGAATCTCCGGCTCGCCCGGGAGGCTCGCCGGGCCGCCATGCCGCGGCGGGTTGCTGAAGCGACCTCGACCTGAAGCCATCGCTATCGCGACAGCACTCCGGCAAGGCGAGCCATCGACGCCCGGATGTCTTCCGCGGTGTATGGCGCGTATCCCAGCATGAGACCATGCCGCGGCGGATCGCCGGGGGCGATGAACGGGTGCACGTCAACACCGGTCGCAGCCGCTCGTTGCGCGACCTCCGTACCGTCCCGGCCTGGCGGCAGCCAGCCCACCACATGCAGCCCCGCCTCGGCCGGCCGTACCTCGATCAGGCCGGCAGGCAACTCGCCCGCCGCCGCGATCAGCGCCGCCTGGCGCTCGGCGTAGAGCGTCCGCATCCGCCGAAGGTGTCGCGCGAAATGTCCCTCCGCCATGAAGTCGGCCAGCACCGCCTGCTCCATGGTCGGCGCGTGGCGATCGGCCACCTCGCGCGCGGTCGCGAACGCCTCGACGAGCCCCGGCGGCACCACCAGGTAGCCGAGTCGCAGGGCTGGGGCGAGCACCTTGCTGAAGGTGCCGGCGTAGATCACGAGCCCCTCGTCGTCCAGTCCCTGCAGCGCCTCCAGAGCCCGACCCGAGTAGCGAAATTCGGCGTCGTAGTCGTCCTCCAGGATCCACGCTCCTGCCTGCGACGCCCACTCGAGCAGCGCGAGCCGCCGAGAGAGGCTCATCGTCACGCCCATCGGGTACTGGTGTGACGGGGTGACCGACACCAGGCGTGCTTCCGGCGCGATCCGCACGCCGGCGGCGACATCCAGGCCTTCCGCGTCGACTGGCACCGGCGCGATGTGGATGCCGGCGCCCAGCAGCGCGCCGCGCACACCCGCGTAGCCCGGATCCTCCATCCAGGCGACATCGCCGGGATCGAGCAGCAGCCGCGCCGTCAGGTCGAACGCCTGCTGCGAGCCCGACACGACGATCACCTGCTCCTCGGTGCAGCGCACGCCGCGAGACAGGCGCAGGTAGGCGGCGATCTGGCGACGCAGCTCCGGATGGCCGGCGGCATGACCGTACCCGAGCTGGTCAGGCGGGGCGGACCGCCAGCTCCGGCCGGCCAGACGGGCCCAGATTTCGGTCGGGAAGGCGTCGA
>CBFGRG010000072.1:0-10252 GCA_965651105.1 uncultured bacterium
ACCCGCGATCTCAGCCTTGACAGGGCTGCATGTTAGGCCACTACACCACGCCTCCAACGTGCCGGAATGGTAGCATGAGCGCCCAGAAGCGTCAAGCAATACCGGACAGCGGTCTCATCACACGCCCTCCGGCGACACGCTGGCCACAATTTCCTCGACCACCGCGTCCGGCGTTACCCCCTCCGCCTGCCCGGCGTAGGAGATCTGGACGCGGTGACGCAGCGCCGCCGGCGCGATCCGCTGGACATCGACGAAATCGACGTTCGCCCGCCCATCCAGCAGCGCCGCGACCTTCCCGCCCAGCACCAGCGCCTGCGCACCACGCGGACTCGACCCGTACCGCACGTTGTTTCGCACCGCCTCCGGCGCGCGCGGGTTGTCGGGGTGCGTGGCAAGCACCAGCCGCGAGGCGTAGTCGAGCACGAAACCGGCGGCGACCACCTCGCGCACGGTTCGCTGCATCGTCTCGACCGTCGCCCGGTCGACAACCTGGTCGGCGGCGGCATCCTGCGCACCGACGGTTCGCCGCAGGATTTCCTGAAGCTCCTCGCTCTCGGGGAACGCCAGCAGGCACTTGAAGAAGAACCGATCGAGCTGGGCCTCCGGCAGGGGGTAGGTCCCCTCCATCTCGAGCGGGTTCTGGGTCGCCAGCACGGCGAACGGGTGCGGCAGGCGGTGGACGTCGGTCAGGACCGAAACCGTCCCCTCCTGCATCGCTTCCAGCAGCGCCGCCTGCGTCTTGGGTGTAGCCCGGTTGATCTCGTCCGCCAGCACGATGTTGGCGAACAGCGGACCGCGCTGAAAGGCGAACTCGCGACCACCGCCCGGCGTCTCTTTCAGGATCGCGGTACCGGTGATGTCGGCCGGCATCAGGTCGGGCGTGAACTGGACCCGCGCGAAATCGAGATCGAGCGCCTGCGCGAATGCGTGCACCATCCGGGTCTTGCCCAGCCCCGGCACGCCCTCCAGCAGCACGTGGCCACCAGCGAGGAACGCGATCAGGATCTCCTCGATCAGCTCGCGCTGGCCGACGATCACCTTGTTCACTTCATCGACAATCTGGCGGGCATGATCCTGGAATGCGGCCGGGGGCAGGGGTGCGGGGGGTGTCTGGACGACCATATGCTCTCCAGTGGTGGGCGGTTGCTCAGCGCGTCATGTACAGCGCGACACCGAAGGCGATGATGAGCACCAGGTTCAGCAGGAAGAAGCCTGCGGCGATAAGGATGATCTGCGTCCGCGGAGACGGCGGCCAGCTGAGGCGAAAGGAATCTGCCCTGCCCTCTTCAGTGGTCGTTCGATCGTCACTCATCGCTGACTCCCGCAATCTGCCGAATCCAGTCGCGCAACACCGTCACCGGCTGGTCCCATCCATATTGTGCCGCATGTTGACGCCGCGCGTTCGCAGCCTCGTCACTCTCCTCGGGCGTCTCCAGCTCCCGGATCGCCTCCAGCAGCGCATCGTCGTCGGCCGGGTCGACCTGCCGCGCCAGCGATCCTGCCACCTCCTGGAACACCGCGTCGTCACCGGTCACCACCGGCCGGCCGGTCGCCAGCCCCTCCAGAACCGGCAGCCCGAACCCTTCCGTCCACGACGGATACAGCACCCCGCGACTCGCCGCGTAGAGCCCCGGCAGCTCCTGGTCGCCGAAATCGGACAGCCAGATGACCCGACCCGCCGCTGAGAGCGTTTTAAGACTCTCGACCACGTCGGCCGAGGCCCACCCCTCTCGCCCCACCACGACCAGGGGCAGTCCGTCCGGGTGACGCTCGATCGCCCGCAACACCCCGGCGTGGTTCTTTCGCGGCTCGATCGTGCCGACCATCAGCAGGAACTCGCGCGGGACGCCAAGATCGTCGAGGCGGCCGGGCGGCAGCGGTGACGCTTCGAGAAAGCGACGCTCCACCCCGTTCCGCACCACGCGCACGCGCTCCGGAGCGACCCCCAGAAGCTCGATCGCCCGTTCCCGAGTGGTTTCAGATACCGCCGCGAGGTGCGCGCCACGGTCAACCTCTCGCCGCATGGTGGCGGTCAGGAACGCAACTGTTCCCGGCGTGGTCAGGTGCGGGTGGGTCAGGAACGCCAGGTCGTGAACGGTGATGATTCGCGGCGTCCTCCACAGCGAGGGCGCGACGAAATCGGGACTGTAGATGACATCCTGCCGGTAGGTAAAGGGACGCACGGGCAGCGGCAGGCCCATGCGGGATCCGAGCCGGTCCATCATCCGCCGCGACAGCGGATAGCGCACCAGTCGCGCGCCGTTCGGGGCATCCCACTGGGGCTCGACCCCGGCGGGCGCCTGGAACAGCGTCCACCGCATCGCGGACGAGGCGCACAAGCGATCGAGCATATTGCGGCTGTAGCGGCCAACGCCGGCTCTCTGGTCGAACGCGGCCGATGCGTCTGCGAGCACCCGAATCATGCCGAAGACGGCTCCTGTTGCACGGCGGACGCGACATCTCGCCGGACGTACATCACGTATAGCGGAAGCCCCACCAAAATCAGGCTCCAGTAGGAAATGATACGGTCGAGGATCGCGATCGCCGCCGCCGCATCGCCGCTGACCCCGACCAGCGGCAGCACCGAAATCAGGATCGCCTCGACGACACCCAAGCCGGCCGGCGTGATGGGCGAGACTGTCGCCAGCGAGCTGATCAGCGCCAGGAACAGCGCCGTCGAGGGCGGCAGCAGCGCGTCCAGCGCCCACGCCACGAAGAAGAACCGCACACCTTCGGCCAGCCAGATCACCAGCGACAGGCCAATCGCGGACCACGGGTTCCGGAGGTTCTCGAACAACCCAACCTGCACCCGGTCCACCGGCTGCGCGAGGCGATCCGGCAACATCCGCAGCAGGGAATCGCGGAATGTCCAGACCACGCCGACGAGCGCGACGCCGGCCAGGACGGTACCGCCGCCGTAGACCACAACCGTGCGCGTGCCGCTGGGAAAGTGGCGGCCGAAGACGATCAGCCCACTGCCGACAAGCAGCACCACCAGAACCACCAGGTCGATCAGGCGCTCGGCCGCGATCGTGCCCATCGTCGTTGTGAACGCCGCGTTCGAGCGCCGCTTCAGCAGGTACCCGCGATAAACATCCCCCAGCTTGGCCGGCACCACACAATTGACGAACCACGACAGCAGCACGATTTGAAGCAACCCGGCATTCGACGGTAGCTGGACGTCCGGATCCTCGGTGACGCCCGCCCGCACCAGCATCTGCCGCCAGCGGATCACGCGCGCGATGAATCCTGCGTAAAACGCGGCCGCGCCGATCGCGAACAGCAAAGGATTGGCGGAGCGGAGATGACGCCAAACCTCGCCGGGGTCGATGTCGAGGCGACGCACGAGGAACGCGACGATGAGGAACGCGAACAGGAACGACAGCAAGGTCTGAGGCTGGCGAAACCGCTGACCGAGCGTCATGGCCGCCTGCGTGTCACCTCCATTCGTCTCGCCATTTGGGAGCGTCACGACGCCTCTCCTGTCGTCTCCGCGCGAGCGGGCAGCGAGCCCATGGCGCCTGCGCCGCCGAGCCCGATGGCGACGACCAGCACGAACATGATGGGAATCGAGGGAACGTCCTGATACTCGAACACGTTGTTGATGGTCCACGCGACGGCGGAGGCCAACGCCCCGGCCGCCAGCAGCGCATTGGCGCCTGACGTCCGGAGAACCCGGCGCCAAAGCGCGGCGAGGATTGTACCAATCCAGGCGACGAATGCGACCGCACCCGGCACCCCCGCCTCGGCCCCAACATGCAGATAGCCGTTGTGCGCATGCCAACGGCCGATCCGGAAGCGCCACTCCGGCGTGTGCTCCCGAAAATGCTCGTTGAACTGGCCTGCCCCGACGCCGAACACCGAGTCCGATCGCAGCATCGACCACGCCGCGCCCCAGTGCGCCTCCCGCTCACGCTGGCCCCACGTCTCCGGCGTCACCTGTGTGGGACCGCTCGCCGGAACGATGCTGGCGAACCGGTCGACCGCGGGCACCCGTTCGACCGAGCCGGTCGCGACGACAAGCAGCGCGATCGCAACCGTCCCAATCGCGACCCATCGCTGGATCTGCATCGGCGCCAGCACAACCAGCACCACGACCGCGGCTCCAAATGCCAGCATGGCGCCGCGAGACTGCGTCATCACGAGCGTGACGACGCCGGCGATGGTCGCGATTCGCCACAGCCAGACGATTGGATGCCGTGTCGCCAGGGACGCGACGACAAGCATCGGCAGCACGAACGCCAGGTACGCCCCGAGCGTGTTCGGGTGTTGGAAGGTGCCGAATACCCGCACCGCGCCGTCCACCACGAACGACTCGGGACCTGCTCCGGTGCTTCGTTGCCACACGGCGGCTCCCGCATTGGCAACGACACCACCGGCGAGCACGGTCAGGATCAATCCGCGCGCTCTCCAGTCGGCAAGGGCCACCCGCGCGATGACATAGACCAGCAGCGCCAGCAGCCAGCCCTGCACCTCGATCCACCATCCCGGCAGGATGACGCCACCAGCGGCGATCGACGCAACCAGCGTCACCACCACGGCACCGTGAACCGTCGCGACCCGATCCAGCACGAGCCGCCGGTCATGCACGAGCCGGGGGATCGCACCTATGGCCACGGCCCAAACCGTGAACTCCATCGCGGTGAGATCGGCGCCGATCACCGGGATGGAGTGGCGTTGTTCAAGCGGAATCGCTGCCGCGACGATGGCCAGCCCCGCTGCTGGGTGCCACCAGGAGACGATCGCCAGCGCCAGCCACGCGATCGTCAGCGCCCCCTGCCACCCGGTGCTGGCAGCGGAGATCGTCGCAACGGCGACGGCCGCGACCAGCGCCCCCGGTACGATGAAACCAGCGAAATCCGTTGTGGCTCGGCGTGGATCGATCGCGGGGACCATCACGCTCCCCGACCCCGCATCGGTGGCGACAATCTTGGCCGTTCGATAACCGGCGACAACTCATCGGCACGGGGCAGCACGCCCGAGCGACGGCCGATCAGCATCACCAGCGAGCGAATGCCGTAGAACAGTGAGATCAACGATCCGACGGTCAGCAGCACGACGGGCCACACGAACGGCTGCTCACGCTCGATGACGATGCCGCCGAGTGTGAGCGCTCCCTCGCGCGCGAGACGGATGGTGAGCACGTGATCGCCATAATCCAGCCCCGAAACGAGCTCGATCGGTACATCGCTGGTGGTGGTCCATGTCAGGTCCCACTCGTCGCTCGACTGCTCCGCTCCGCCGCCGATGACCTTGCCGTCGACTTCGACGATGACGTTGCCCGACTCGGGACCGATGCGCATGATCGCCGTGACGCCGGTCCCTCTGAACGGCAGGACAACCTCCGCGCCAATCTGGTTCGATGTCCGGAAGGTTCGCTCCTCCAGGTGCTGATCCTGCCAGGCGCCGGAGTACTGCATGCTGCTAGCGTCCATGGGCGCGAATCCCGTTTCCGCCACCCGCGACGCCCGTGCCTGGAACTCGGAAGACGTCAACCGCCGGTACAGCGGCGTGGCGCTGCCATCCGGATGCACCAGCGAGTATGGTTCGGCGCTCGATCCCGGCGGTGCGAGGAACGACCACTGGAACAGCAGTCCCATCCACGGCCATTCGACCCACGAGCGCTCCATTCCACGCACGACGAACTCTGCCTGCTCGGACGCCGACGTCTCCCCCACCCTCGCCCAGCCAAACGATGTCGCCCAGACCGGCGTGCTGCCGTCGCCGTGCCGAACCATCAGCTCCCGCGTGAGGATCGCCCGGGAGATGTTGTGCCGGGTCGCGGAGACGCGCCGGTCGTCGGGTGACGTCGTCCCGCCATCGAGACGGATCCCGACGATGTCGAAGAAGCCTTCCGCCCCGGAACGATAGAGATCGCCCAGAAACTCGAGGTCCGCCCGATCGGGCATGTCGCTGGTGCCGAAATCGAGCTCCGGCGTGATCACCCGCACCTCGGGATTGCCGGCCCGAGCGCCGTTGTAGGCGGCGGCGAGGTACGGCAGGAACTGCGCGGCGCTTCCGGAAGTTCCACCCCACCGCGAAGCGGCGTTCGGCCGCTCCCACACCTGGACGAACGGAACCCGGTCGCCGTAGCGCCCGGTGAACTCCTGCACGAAGGACCCGAGCGCCGCCGGATCTTCCGGCGGGCCATCCCTCGCCTCCAGCGTCGCGCTGTCGCGGCTCCAGTCCGGCGCGTCGAGAATCACCGCGACGACAGCAATCTGCCGGCGTGAAAGCTCATCGACGATCTGGTCGTAGGCAGACCAGTCATAGGTGCCCGGTTCTGTCTCGACCTCCGCCCACGACACCGGCTGCCGTACATAGGAGATGCCGCCCGCGGCGAGCGCGTCGGCAACGGAGGGGAACTCGCCGCCAAGAAACACGCGAAGGTCGATGTTCGTCGCGAGGCCGTCCCCTGTCGGCTGGATCGTGAATGGCTCCTCGCTGCCCGATTCGACCCCACGATGCATGTAGGTATCGGCCTGCATGCCGGCAAGGGCCAACGAGATGCCCAACGCCAGCAACAACAGCCCGACCACCGCCGCTCCCAGGTCGATATGCCGCTGCCGCCACATGCTGAACTCGACCAGCCAGCCCGCGACCACGCGCGCCGAGCGGAGCGCGAATGAATCGCGCCCGGCCCGCGGCTGGGGCGTCGGTTCGGGGGGCGGATCGAGCGGATAGCGACGGGACAAAAGGCAGGGACTCCCCGGCGAGGGTCGAGACGATGGGCACGCCGGGCGCCCGAGCGGGCGCGGCTCGCTGAAGTATAGGGGACATCGCCAGCCGGATACCCTATCCTTGCCCTGCGCGACCGGATTCGAGACGCAACCAGAAGGAATAAGTACATGCCCGCGAACACCAGGCGACCGCTCGAAATCGACGACATCTTCGCCATTGACCTCGTGAGCGAGCCGGCGATATCACCAGGGGGAGATCGAGTCGTCTGGGTGGTCACCTCGCTGGATCGCGACGCCGACACCTACAAGGCTGCGCTCTGGATCGCCGAGCTCGACGGCGCCAATGCCCGCCAACTCACCTCGGGCATGCACCGTGACACCGCGCCGACCTGGTCGCCAGATGGCCGCTCGATCGCGTTCGTCTCCAACCGACCCGGCAATGTGCGAAAAACCGGCTCGGAGCCACCAACCGGCTCCGACGAAAAGCCGCTCAGCCAGATTTGGGTGATCTCTCCCGACGGTGGCGAGGCCCGCCAGGCGACGGCGCATCCCGGAGGCGCTTCCTCGCCGGCATGGTCGGCGGACAGCCGTCGCATCGCCTTCGTTGCGGCCGACGAGCCCGACAGTGATGCCCCCTACTCCGCTCCAGTCACCATCGGCGAAGAGGGGGATGAGGTTATCGTCCACGACATTCGGTATCGGTTCGACGGCAAGGGGTTCCTGAAGTCCTTCAACCACATCTGGGCGGTCGATGTCGCCACCGGCGACGAAGTCCAGCTGACCGACGCCGACGCAAACGACAGTTCGCCGGCGTGGTCGCCCGACGGCCGCCACATCGCCTTTCTGGGCAACAGGCGCGATGATCGTCGCCAGCGGCAGGCGCAGTCGGTGCAGATCGTTCCCGCGAACGGTGGCGAGGTGCGCACGATCGCACCGAGCGACGCATCCTTCGGCGCTGTGGCGTGGTCGCCGGACGGCACCCGCCTCGTCTTCACCGGTCACGAGGATGCGCTCACTGGCGGCGCGCGCAACGATGCCGTCTGGACGGTAAAGGCGGACGGCAGCGAGCTGCGCAATCTCACCGAGGGTGTCGACCAGTCGTTCTCCGACGCAGGTATGAGCGACCTCGGCACCGGCGCATCGACGCCGCCCGTATGGGTCGACGAAAACACGATCCTCGTGCTCGGCGCGAAGCGGGGCGCCACCCGGGTTTGGCGAGTCGACGCCGGCAGCGGCGACGTCACCGCGCTGACCCCAGACGACCAACGGGTGATGCAGTTCGCGGTCACGCCCGATGGCAAGCACCTGATGCTGGTCGCCGGCGACACCGATCGGCCCTTCCGGCTCTGCCGCGCGAATGCCGACGGCAGCGACCAGGAATCCATCTTCGACCCCAACGAGGAGCTCATCGACGAAACCTGGCTGTCGACGCCGATGGATATCGCGGCAGTCGCGCCCGACGGCGGCGAGGTCCAGGCATGGCTGCTGCCGCCGCGCGGCCTCGACCCCGATGCCAGCGTGAAGTACCCGCTGATCGTCCAGATCCACGGCGGGCCACATGCCATGTACGGCCGTGCCATGTTCCACGAGATGCAGGTGATGGCATCGCGCGGCTACGCGGTCCTGTTCTGCAACCCTCGCGGCTCCGCCGGCTACGGTGAGGCCTTCACCGGCGTCACCAGGGGCAAATGGGGCGAGAGCGACATGCCCGACGTAATCGCCGCGCTGGACGAAGCATGCAAGCTCGACTGGGTCGACACCGACCGCCTGGGCATCACCGGTGGATCGTACGGCGGCTACCTGACCAACTGGATCGTCAGCCACGATACGCGCTTCAAGGCCGCCGTGACGCAGCGATGCGTGTCGAATTTCCACTCGTTCGTCGGCACCAGTGATATCGGCTTCGATTTCGGCATCTTCGAGTTTGATGGCACGCCGTGGGCCGACGCGGACAAGCTGCTCAAGTACTCACCCATCAGCTACGTCGACAAGATCGAGACGCCGCTGCTGATCATCCACAGCGAGCAGGATCTCCGCTGCCCGATCGAGCAGGCCGAGCAGATGTACACCGCATTGCGATATCTGGGGCGGGAAGTCGCCTTCGTTCGCATCCCGAATGAGACACACGACCTTTCGCGCGCGGGCACCCCAAGCCGGCGAATCGCGCGCCTGCGGCACCTGATCGGCTGGTTCGACAATCACCTCTAGGTAGCCCACCATGGACACAACGACGCAACGCATCGACGAAGCGCTGGACCGGCTGGAACGCGGCGAAGTTACCCCGCAGGAGGTGGCGACCGCCCTCAACGACCCGGCCACAGATGCCGGGCCGCCCCGAACCGCGCTGGTCGCCGCCGTTGCGTCGAGCCTGGCCGAACGCGAAGCCTCCGGTGGCATCGCACCGGCCACGTCCGCCGCGGTCCTCGCCGCGCTCAGCGGCGACGCCGCTCCCCGCTCGCGAAAGCAGCTGCAACACCTGCAGGGCATCGTGCAGGCGGCGTCGGCACATGCACCGCTCTCGGAGCGGCTCCTGCGGGTAACAGAGCTGGTCACCACCGCGATGGAGATGGAAGGCTGCACCATTTTCCTCCGCGACGAGGCCACCAACGTGCTCGCGCTGCGCGCCGCGAAAGGCATGGACCCCTCGACCATTGGCGCGGTCACACTGAGGATCGGCCGGGGCATCGCCGGTATGGCCGCCCAGCAGCAGAAAACGATCGTCGCGGCGAACGCACCGGAGCATCCGAACTATTTCAATCACCCGGGGCTGTCCGGCGACGTGTTCGGCTCGCAAATCTCGTCGCCGCTGATCGGCGATGAGCAACAGCGACTCGTCGGCGTGATCAGCGTGCACCGGCTCGAGGCGGGCGAGTTCACCGACGCCGACGTCGAATTCCTCGAAACGGTCGCCGACGTGCTCGGTGTCGCGGTCGACTACTCGCGGCAGTCGGCCCACACCGATGACCGCCTGCGCCAGAAAATCGCCGAGCTGGCCACACTCCAGCGCGTATCGCGCGTGATTGCGTCCAGCCTCGACGAGACCGAGGTGCTCAAGCTCATCACCGAGCAGGCGGTCGAGCTCATCCAGGCGGAAGCAGCGGCCATCTTCCGGCTCCCCGCCGACGAGAACGCCGATCCCGACCCACTACCGTCGGTCCAGTATCGCGTCGGCAAGCCACGTCGCCACGAGGACCAGTCAGTTCGCGACCTCGCCGTGCGCGAGGTGCTGGAAACGGGCGCCGCCCGCACACGTGACCTTGCCTACGAGGACGGCATCAGCACCCTCTTCTGCCTCCCGCTCAATACGCCGCGCGAGACGGTCGGCGCGCTCTGCTTCCGGCTGCGCGGCGGCACCGAGCTGGACGAGGAAAAGCTTGGCCTGCTCCAGGCGTTCGGTGACGCAGCGGCACTGGCGATCGAGAACGCTCGGCTCTATCAGGAAGCGGTCGCGGGGATCGAGACCAAGACGACGCTGGTGCAGGAGATGCACCATCGCGTGCGCAACAACCTGCAAACTGTCGCCGCCCTCCTGTCGCTCCAGCTGCGTTCGGATCCGGATGCCCCCTGGACCT
>CBFGRG010000073.1:0-10205 GCA_965651105.1 uncultured bacterium
GCGGTGTCGGTGGCGGTCGCGGCTTCGGTCGCGACGGCAGAGGCGCCTTCGTCAGCCACGATCACCGTGAACGATGCGGCCGTGGCGGGGTCGTACATCGTGTGATCGTTCTGCGCCGCTTCGATCCGGATCCGGTGCTCACCCGGTCCCCAGACGGAGAGGTCGAGCGCGAAGGCATTCGTGCCCGGCATCAGCACCATGCCGGCCAGCGAGCTGGGCATCTCATCGGTGTCGACCCAAACGTGATAGTGCCCGTAGCCGGCGACGTTCGCCTTGCCCTCGAGCCCGGTGGTAGGGAAGAAGTGCTCCTGCTGGACCTGCACCTCAAACTGCGGCGGCACCGTGGCTCCATCGGCCGGGCTCACCAGGGTGACGCTCGGCTCGCCGGTGTAGTGGTCGACTGGCAGTGGAAGCGGCTGCACGGGTTGGTAATCGATCGTCACCATCTGCGCGGTTTCCATCATCGGCACGTGGGTATTGCTGGCGAGCACGATCGCGAGGGTGTGCTCACCGGCGGCGAGGCCATCACCGGGCACGATGAACGACGACGTCGCGTAGATGTTCGTCAGCTGGGCGACGGTGTCGCCGTCGACGAAAACGAGCACCTGGCCCACCCCATCCTGATCGGGCGCGCCGGAGCTCGCGGCGTCGAGCGTGAAGTTCCTGATATCGAGGCTGACGAGGATGTCGTTGGTATCGATCGTCGCGCCGTCGTTGGGCGAGATGACGCCGAACGATGGCGCATCCCCCTGTGCGACGGCCCGCCCGGCGACCTGCGACAGCAGCGCGGGACCACCCACGACGGTCGCGAGACCGCCCAGGGCAAGGTGGCGACGATTGATCAGGGCGCTCATGATGTGTTCCTCCTGCCGGCCACGCCGGTTGCGCGGACGATGGCCATCCGCCTCCCCAAGCACGGATGTTGGGGACACTCCCACACTGCGCCCCAAACTCTAAAAAGTCAATATGTATATTGACTTGTTTCTGAGACGATTCATCGCACAGCGATACACCGATGCCAGTTTTGTAGTCCCAGTCACATTGACATTGCAATCCCTGGCGCGGCACGGCTCCCCGGGGTCAGTTCGCGCGGATCCGGTACCGGTGAAGGCGCGCGCGCCCCGAAATGACCTGAAAAGGCGGGGTCTGCGGACGTAGCCGGATCGGCCTGACGACGGCTGCGCGACCCCGGCAGGCAACGCGATCGCCGCACTATGGAAGGCGCGGTTGTTCAAAACCGGCTGCGTCCGCACATGCATTGACACATCGCAATACGTCTGTTAGGGTCAAAGTAGCGGTATTCTGACAGCTTATCTCCGACGGTATCTCAGCGCCGGAGGGCTATTCCTGAACGGGCCCCATGGGCTTTCCCCCAACCAATGGACGGGGAAGGCCAGGTAGCCCGTATTTATTGTGCCTGTTGTATCGCGCAGGCCCCGTACCTCAGCCCGGCCCTTCGCGGGCGGGCAAGAGTAGGAGTGACGCCGCCGTGATCGCCTCCGGATCGTTTCACCAGCAGGTTTCCCGCGTGATGCTCGTCGTCGGGCTCACCCTCGCCCTGGTCATCGCCCTGGTCGGGCCGGCGCTTGCCGCCGATGGCAACGGCAATGGCAACGGCAACGGCAACATCGGCAATGCCAACGGCAGTCAGAACGGCAACGCCAACACGGGCGACAACAACGGCACCGAGAACGGGAATGGGAACACCGGCGACGGCAACGGGAGCGTCAACGGCAACGCCAACACCGGCGATGGCAATGGGAGCGTCAACGGCAACGAAAACGCTGGTGACGGCAACGGGAGCGTCAATGGCAATGAGAATGCCGGTGACGGCAATGGCATCGTCAATGGCAACGCCAACGAGGGTGACGGCAATGGCATCGTCAATGGCAACGCCAATACCGGCGACGACAACGGCAGCGGCAACGGGATCATCAACGAGGGTGATGGCAACGGATCCGTCAATGGGAACGAGAACACTGGTGACGCCAACGGCATTCTCAACGGTTTCGAGAACTCCGGCGACCTGAACGGCACCGGCAACGGCAATGAGAACACTGGTGACGACAACGGCATTCTCAACGGCAATCGCAACACCGGCGACGCCAACGGCAGCCAGAACGGCAACGGCAATACGGGCGACAGCAACGGCTTCGCCAACGGCCACGAGAACAGCGGCGATGGCAACGGCAGCGCCAACGGCAATGCCAACGACGGCGACGACAACGGCCAGGAAAACGGGATCATCAACGAGGGTGATGGCAACGGCAGCGGGAACGGCAACGGCAACACGGGCGACGACAACGGCAGCGCCAACGGCCACGAGAACACCGGCGATGGCAACGGATCCGGCAACGGCAACGCCAACACCGGCGACGAAAACGGCGCCGAGAACGGTGTTGAGAACACCGGCGACGGCAATGGCAGCGCCAACGGCAACGCCAACGACGGCAACACCAACGGCCAGGAAAACGGCATCACCAATGACGGCGACGGGAACGGAACCGGAAACGGCAACGGCAATACCGGGGATGCCAACGGCAACCTCAACGGTCACGAAAACTCCGGTGACAGCAACGGCAGCGGCAACGGCAATCTCAACCAAGGCAACGACAACGGCACCGAGAACGGTGTTGAGAACACCGGCGACGGCAATGGCAGCGGCAACGGCAACGCCAACACCGGCAGCTCCAACGGCAACGAGAACGGTTACGACAACTCCGGCGACCAGAACGGCTCCGGCAATGGCAATGAGAACACTGGTGACGACAACGGCATCGCCAACGGCCACGAGAACACCGGCGACGGCAACGGATCCATCAACGGAAACGCCAATACGGGCGATAGCAATGGCACTCGGAATGGCATCGACAACGAGGGTGACGGAAACGGCACCGTCAACGGCAACGGTAACGACGGCGATGAAAACGGCATCATCAACGGCTGGTCAAACGAGGGTGACGCCAACGGCAGCAGCAACGGCAATGCCAACGACGGCAACCTCAACGGCGGCGCCAACGGCCATGACAACACCGGCGACGTCAACGGGAGCGGAAACGGCAACGGCAACACGGGTAACGAAAACGGTGTCATCAACGGCTGGTCGAACGACGGCGACGGGAACGGCAGCGCCAACGGCAACAACAACACCGGCAACGGCAACGGCGCCGAGAACGGCGATGACAACACCGGCGACGCCAACGGCAGCGGCAACGGCAACGCCAACACCGGCAACGGCAACGGCCGAGAAAACGGCAGCACCAACGAGGGTGACGGTAATGGCACCCTCAACGGCAACGCCAACGACGGCAACACCAACGGCAACAGCAACGGTCACGACAACGACGGCAACGGCAACGGCAGTGGCAACGGGAACGGCAACGACGGCAACAACAACGGCGTCATCAACGGCAATGAAAACACCGGCAACGACAACGGCAATAACAACGGACGGGCGAACCCCGGCAACAACAACGGGAGTGGCAACGGCAACGCCAACACCGGGGACAACAACGGCGGCAGCAACGGCAGCGAGAATGTGGGCGACAACAACGGCAGCGACAACGGCAATGAGAACGTCGGGAACGACAACGGTCGCGGCAACGGCAACGAGAACTTCGGCACCAACAACGGCACCAACAACGGCAATGACAACGGCACCTGCGACCCCGTCTGCGTGAGCAGTGACGGCAACGGCAGCGGGAACGGCAACAGGAACGGCACCGAAACCGCCAACGGCAACGCCAATGGCAGGAATAACGGCAACGACAATCTCGGCAACTTAAACGGCTGGGAAAACGGCAACGACAATAACGGCAGTGGCAACGGCAGCTGGAACGGCTATGGGAACGGCGCCTGCACCCCTGTCTGCGTGAACAATGACGGCAACGGCAACGGCAACGGCAACAGGAACCGCGGGAACGACAACGGCACCGCGAATGGTTATGCGAACACCGGCAACCACAACGGCGGCGGCAACGGCAACGACAACACCGGCGACCTCAACGGCGGCGGCAACGGCAGGGAGAATGCCGGCGACTGGAACGGCAACAACAACGGCAACGACAATCTCGGCAACTTAAACGGCGTCGGCAACGGCAGGGAGAATGCCGGCGACTGGAACGGTCACAATAACGGCCAGGACAACACCGGGAACGACAACGGCAACTGGAACGGTTGGGAGAATGCCTGCGACTGGAACGGTCACAACAACGGCAAGGACAACACCGGGAACGACAACGGCAACTGGAACGGCTGGGGGAACGCCGGAAGCCATTTCGGTACCCACAACGGCAACGGTTACACCGGCGACGGAAATGGCAACGGCAACGACTAGCTTCGCGTAGTTCAGCCTGGATCGCGCCAGGTGCGGCTGAAAAGGACCTCGCGGTGTGATCGACCGCGAGGTCCTTTCCGTTGCACACGCGTGAACAAGCAACGATCGGTTCCAGCGTGCCTTCGGCCCAGCCGCAAGGGTGCGATTCGCTTCGAGCGCGTGGTGGCGCGGCGAGGTACCGCCGTCACCGTATTCTCAAGGGGATCGCACCGATGTCGCCCACACGGGCTCTCCTTCCCGCCCCTTGTCGCCACCGGCGCAGGACGTTGGCACATTGACACGGCGGGAATGACTCGCTACCATGTGCACATTCCCGTGGGAGCGCTCCCACCTTCGATCAGGGTCCACGCCGCCCGGCCACGCTCGCCGCCGGGCGCGGTGCACGCGCGAGGAGGCGACCATGAACCTGGAAGACATCGCCCGCCTCGCCGGGGTTTCACGCTCGACCGTCTCCCGCGTCGTCAACGACGATCCGCGCGTCAGCGAGGCCGTCCGCGCGCGCGTGAAAGCCGTGATCGCCGAGCACAACTACCACCCCAACGCGGCCGCCCGCAGCCTGGCCTCGCGCCGGACCCGCGTCGTCGGCCTGCTCATCCCGGCGATGGCTTCGCAAATCTTCAGCGACCCCTGGTTCCCGGTGATGATCCAGGGATGCATGGACGGCTGCCAGGCGCAGGACCTCAGCCTGATGCTGCTGATGGAATCGGAAACGGACCCGGAGGCGGCCAACCGCCTCATCGAGCGCATGCTCAGCGGTCGCCACCTCGATGGCGTCGTCGTCGCCACCAGCCTGATCGACCCGGTCGGCGCGCGCCTGCTGGAGGCCCGCCGCGTCCCGTATGTCGTGATCGGCCGGACCGATAACCCCGCCACGTCTTGGGTCGACATCGACAACCGGGTCGCCGCGCACGAGGCGACCGCTCACCTGTTGAGCCACGGCCGCCGCCGCGCCGCGATGCTCGCCGGGCCGGGATCGCTCCGCGCCTCGCTCGACCGCATCGCCGGTTTCGAGCAAGCCGTGGCCGAGGCGGGCATTCCGGCGACGGTGTATGACGCGGATTTCGACCAGCGCGTCGCCTATGACCTCACGCTCGAGCTGCTCGCCGGTCCCGAGCCGCCCGATGCCATCTTCGCCGCCAGCGACGTGATGGCCGTCGGCGTGGTCCAGGCCGCGAGACACCTCGAGGTCGCCATCCCCGATGATCTCGGGGTCATCGGGTTCGACGACATTCACCCAACGCGAATGGCGGCGCTCGGCATCACCAGCATGCGCCAACCCGCCCGCGAGCTCGGCCACCGTGCGGTTGATATCCTCAACACACGCATCGAAGCTCCGGGCAGTCCACCGATCCATGTCGAGCTGCCAACCGAATTGGTCATTCGCGCGTCGTGTGGCTGTCCCTATGCCGGCGAACCTGCCGGCGAAGGGGAAGATGAGAGAAAGGAAGGTGCGATCGCCTCGGCAACCGACTGATGCCTTGATCCTGGGGAGGACCACCGGTCCCAATCGACACTGCGCGTGCATCACTGCACGACGAGGAGAACTCAACATGGCGAACACCCCGTACGAGCAACTCGTCCGCGACTTCCGCGAGGGACGAATCGATCGCCGCGACCTGTTCAAGCGCGCCTCGGCGGTCGGGCTCTCCGCATCCGCCATCGGTATGCTGCTGGCCACCGGCAACATCCCCGCCGCCCTCGCCGCGCAGGAGGCAAGCCCGGCCGCCGGCGGCGCCACCGTTTCGGACCAGCTGCTGGTGGCTTCCGACGAGCAGACCTCGACCTGGACGCGCAACTTCAACCCCCTGCTGCCGCAGGGCTCCAGCAACCGCTGGCCGACGATCAACGGCATTTACGAGTCGCTGTTCATCTACACCACGATCAACGCCGAGATCGTGCCCTGGCTGGCCACCGAGTGGAGCTTCAACGACGACAACACCGTTCTCACCTTCACCACCCGTGACGGGGTGAGCTGGTCGGATGGCACCCCTTTCACCGCCAACGACGTCGCCTACACCTTCAACATCTTCTTCGAAAACGACGCGGTTCCCGGCAACGGCGGCCAGGTCGTGGCGCCGTTCCTCGAGTCGGTCGAGGCGACCGACGATTCGACCGTCGTGTTTACGTTCAAGCAGCCCTACACGATCGGTCTCTACGACATCGGCGCGCAGATGATCGTCCCGCAGCACATCTTCAGCGAGGTCGACGACCTGGTGACCTTCACCAACGAGGAGCCGGTCGGCACCGGCCCGTTCACCAACGTCGCCCGCTTCGAGCAGCAGGTGTGGGAGCTGCACCGCAACGAGAACTACTGGCAGGAGGGCAAGCCGTACTTCCAGGGCTTCCGCATCCCCGCCTACCCCAACAACGACGCGATCAATCTCGCCACCATCAACGGCGAGAACGACTGGGCCGGCAACTTCATCCCCGATATCGAAAACACCTTTGTCGCCCAGGATCCGGAGCACTTCCACTACTGGTTCCCGGCCACCGGCGCCGTCGTGATGCTCTACCTCAACACCACGGTCGCGCCATTCGACAATCCGGATGTCCGCAAGGCGATCAGCATGGGCATCAATCGCGACCAGATCGTGCAGATCGCGATGTACGATTACACCCACCCGGCCGACACCACCGGTCTCAGCGATGCGTTCGAGACGGTCAAGGATGCGGACGCCGCCAACGCTGGCTGGACCACCTACGACGTGGACGCGGCCAACGAGATGCTCGACGCCGCCGGCCTGACGATGGACGGCGACACCCGCATGACCGCCGACGGCGAACCGATGGAATACGAGCTCAATGTCGTCTCGGGCTGGTCCGACTGGGTGCAGTCGTGCGAGATCATGGCGCAGAACCTCGCCGATCTCGGCATCAAGGTGACCGTCCAGCCGTACGAACAGGCGACCTGGCAGACGAACGTCCAGAACGGCGACTTCACGATGTCGATCGGCTGGAGCTCGCAGGGCGCCACGGTGTTCAACTTCTACCGCGGCTCGATGTCGTCCACCACGTGGCACGAAATTGGCGAGTCTTCGGCGGAAAACTGGCACCGGTTCCAGAACGAGGACGTCGACCAGCTGCTCGAGGACTTCGCCGCGACGTCCGACCAGGACGAGCAGACCGCGATCGCCGTCGAGCTGCAGAAGATCTTCGCCGAGAACGCGCCCTGCGTGCCGCTCTTCCCCGGTCCGCAGTGGGGCGAGTACAATACGACGCGATTCGAAGGATTCCCGAATGAGGAGGATCCCTACGCCCTGCTTTCGACGTACTCCGCCGAACGGCTGCTCGTCATGACGACGCTGACCGCGACCGGCGAATCGTAGGATCGCGGCAGCCTCGCCGGGGGACCGACGCACGTCGTCCCCCGGCACCGGGTCCCGGGTCACCACGCGAAAGGCGATCTCGCCATGAGCTTCGTTCTCCGCCGCGTCGGCTTTTATGCCCTTGCCGCGTGGGTGTCGATCACGCTCAACTTCTTCCTTCCCCGCATGATGCCCGGTGATCCCGGCGACGCCGTGATGGCGCGACTTCAGGGCCGCGTCGAGCCCCAGACGATCGAGGCGATGCGCAAGGCCTACGGCCTCTCCGACGACCCGCTGTGGCAGCAGTATTTCGACTACCTCAACAACCTCCTGCACGGCAACCTCGGCATCGCGATTTCCGCCTTTCCCACACCGGTGATCGACGTGATTCGGACCAGTTTTTTCTGGACGCTGCTGCTTGGCCTGACCGCCACCATCATCGCGTTCCTGCTCGGCAACATCCTCGGCATCGTCGGCGCCTGGAAGCGCGGGGGCATGGTCGATTCGGTCATGCCGCCGCTGCTGATCTTCATCGGTTCGTTCCCCTACTTCTGGCTGGCATTGCTGGCGCTCTATTTCCTCGGGTTCGAGTGGGGCTGGTTCCCGCTGCGGCATGCCTATTCTGTCGATCTGTCGCCAGCGTGGTCCGTCGAGTTCGCCGGCAGCGTGCTCTATCACCTCGTCCTTCCGGCCGCATCACTCGTGATCGTCGCGATCGGCGGATGGGTGCTGGGCATGCGCAATACGATGATTTCGACGCTCTCCGAAGACTACGTGACGATGGCCGAAGCCAAGGGGCTGCCCCAGCGGCGCGTGATGTTCAACTACGCCGCCCGCAACGCGCTCCTGCCGAACCTGACCGCGTTCGGCATGCAGCTCGGTTTCATCCTGGGCGGGGCGCTGCTGACCGAGGTGGTGTTCAGCTACCCCGGACTTGGCTACCAGCTGCTCGGCGCCGTGCGCAATCTCGACTATCCGCTGATGCAGGGCATTTTCCTGATCATCACCTTTTCGGTGCTCGGCGCGAACCTGATTGTCGATCTGCTTTACGTCCGTCTCGATCCGCGCGTTCGCGGCACCTGATCCTGCGATCGGGGCGCTGACGGGCATCTCCCGGCCGAGTCGCCCCTCGATCGCACGGAATCGTTTGTTCCACTGGAGAATGCCGACATGGCCAGCAATCTCTCCACCATCGAGCCCGGCGAGAGCGCCGGCGAGCAGCTTGAGGAGCGCGCCCGCCTGGGACAGCGCCGCCGCATCCCCGGCGCGGCGTTCATCGGTCTCATCCTCGTCAATCGCAAGGCAACGATCGGCGCCGGCATCCTGCTCTTCTTCATCCTCGTCGGCATCTTCGCGCCGTGGATCGCGCCCTACGATCCGGATGACTTCGTCTCCCGGCCGCACGAGGCGCCGTCGCTGGACTACTGGTTCGGCACCACCGGCTCTGGCGAAGACGTCTTCTCGCAGACGGTCTGGGGCACCCGTACCTCCCTCGGCGCCGGGCTGATCGTCGGCGTCGCCGTCACGATCATCGGCGCGCTCGTCGGCATGACGGCCGGGTACTTCCGGGGTCGCGTTGACGACATCCTGTCGCTGATGACAAACGTCGTCCTGATCATCCCCGGGCTGCCGCTGATCGTGGTGCTGGCCGCCTTCCTGCCGGCCGGTTTCTGGACCATCGTCGCGGTTCTCACCGTCACCGGCTGGGCGTGGGGCGCCCGCGTGTTGCGCTCGCAGACGATGTCGCTGCGCGAGAAGGACTACGTCTCGTCGGCGATCGTCAGCGGCGAGAACAGCTTCCGCATCATTTTCGCGGAGATCCTGCCGAACATGCTCTCCATCACCGCCGCCGGGATGTTCGGCGCCGTGACCTACGCGATCGGCGCGCAGGCGGGGCTCGAGTTCATCGGTCTCGGCAACCCGAGCTCGACGAGCTGGGGCACCAACCTCTACTGGGCGCAAAACAACGCCGGCCTGCTCGTCGGCGCGTGGTGGACGATCATCCCGGCCGGCGTCTGCATCGCCCTGATCGCCTTCTCGATGTCGATGATCAACTACGCCATCGACGAGGTCACCAACCCGCGACTGCGATCCCAACGCGATACCAACGCGCTCCTGAAGCGATCCGACCGCAAGCTCGGCACGTCCCGCGCGACGCCGGTGCTGCGGCCCTCGACCGGAGACTGAGATGGCGATTTCCCAACCGACCCGGCACGACGCGCCGGCGCGCGAATCCGCGCCACCGTTGATCCGCATCGACGACCTCAAGGTGCAATACCTCAGCCCTCGGGGACCGGTACGCGCGGTCGATGGCGTCTCCTTCGACATCTATCCGGGCGAGGTGATCGGGCTTGCGGGCGAGTCCGGCTCGGGCAAGTCGACCATCGCCCAGGCGATCCTGCGCATTCTCCAGCCCCCGGCCGTGATCACCGGTGGCAAGGTGATGTTCGACGGCCAGGACGTGCTCGACATGTCCGACGAGCAGCTCGCCGGCTTTCGCTGGCGCGATGTCTCGATGGTCTTCCAGAGCGCGATGAACGCGCTCAACCCGGTCATTACGATCG